>JAFYVX010000176.1 GCA_017558255.1 Bacteroidaceae bacterium | reverse complement strand
CGGGAACATGCTTCTGATGGTGTGCCAGTTCTGCCACCTCATGACTGATGGCCCAATAAAGGCTCTCTATCTGTGCACGGGTCTTCAGGTCGATGATGCCATGGCGGAACAGGTCCAGCGCCTCCTCACGGATATCTTCGGCATCGTGCCAGTCCTCAAGCATGGAACGGTTGGACAGCTTGTCCCAAATCTCCGTCAGGTCATGTACCAGCTTGTGGTCTTCTGCCGTGGGTTGGAAGTCCTCGGGCCTCTGAGGTGCCGTAACACTTTCCATTACATCCAGAATCAGCACAGAGTGATGTGCCGTCAGACTACGGCCACCCTCGGTGATGAGGTTGGGATGAGGGATATTGTTCTTGTTTGCTGCCTCCACAAAAGTGTAGACACAGTCATTTACATATTCCTGAATGCTATAATTGACTGAGCTTTCCGAGTTGCTGCTTCGTGTACCGTCATAGTCTACACCAAGACCACCGCCACAATCGACGAACTTGATATTGTAGCCCATGGCATGAAGCTGTACGTAGAACTGTGCGGCCTCCTTCAGCGCTGTGGATATGCGACGAATCTTAGTAATCTGGCTACCGATGTGGAAATGGATGAATGTCAGACAATCCTTCAGGTTCATTTCCTCCAGAGTCTGCAAGGCAGTGAGCAACTCGGAACTGTTCAGACCGAACTTGCTTGCATCGCCACCGCTCTCCTGCCACTTGCCGCTACCGCTTGAAGCCAGTTTGATACGTATGCCCAAATTGGGACGCACACCAAGTTTGGCTGCTGTGTCGGCAATGATTTTCAGTTCGGGCAACTTCTCCACCACCAGGAACACACGCTTTCCCATCTTCTGTGCCAATAGAGCCAACTCAATGAAGTTCTGGTCCTTATGGCCATTACAGATTATCAAAGATTCTGTATCCATGTGTGTTGCCAGCACGGCATGAAGTTCGGGCTTACTGCCAGCCTCCAGGCCAAGGTTGTATCTCTTGCCATGGCTGATGATCTCCTCAACCACGGGGCGCATCTGGTTCACCTTAATGGGGAAAATGATGAAGTGCTCTCCCTGATAGTTGTATTCCTTGCCGGCTGTGCGGAAACAGGCATCGGTCTTCTGAATACGGCTGTCCAGGATATCTGGAAAGCGCAGAAGCATAGGTGCTGCGACATGCTTGGTGGCAAGGCGGTCCACCACCTCCTTCAGGTCTATACGTGCTCCGTTCTTCTTGGGCTCCACATAGACATGTCCCTTGTCGTTGATACCAAAGAAATTTACACCCCATCCCTTGATGTTGTAAAGCTCTTCCGAGTCCTCAATGCGCCACTTTTTCATTTATATGACAGGATTATTGCCAAAGGCAGTTGTTGTAATGGTTAGACTGTATAATAATAAAATGATAAATTTGCTTGTATGCCGTGCTAAATGCCGGTTGCTTCCCTGAGGAGCCTGACGCTTTCCGCCACCTTCTCTCTGGAATTCAGCAGGTCCACGTTGAAGATGTGCTTGGCCTTCATGTAGTAAGGCTCGCGCTGGTCGAGCATGCCCTGGATATAGGCGGTAAGTTCCTCGTCGGTCTTGCCCTGGATGAGTGGTCGCACCACCTTGCCCATCTTCAGGTGGGCTGCCAGTACTTCTGCCGAGGCCTTCAGGTATATGGTTTCGCAGAGCGAGTTCATGTAGTCCATATTGTCGTAGAAACATGGTGTGCCGCCTCCGCAGGAGATAATGACATTCTCGAACTCTGCCACCTCGTGCAGCATGTTGCGTTCCATCTCGCGGAAGCCCTCTTCGCCACGTTCCTCGAAGATTTGTGCCACGCTGCGGTGGAAACGCATTTCTATGTACCAGTCCAGGTCGTAGAACTGGAGGCCCATCTCCTTGGCAAGTGCATGACCCACGGTGGTCTTTCCTGCACCCATGTATCCCAACAGGACAATGCTCTTCATATCTGCCTACTTCTTTCTTCTGACAGGCTTGGCTGCCGGTGCAGGTGCATTGTTGATAATCTCCATGCACTCCTCATAGGTCAGCGACTCTGCCTTCTCGTGCATGTTCTTGGGCAGTTTGTAGTTCTGCTTCTTGTAGGAGAGGTATGGACCGTATCTGCCGTTCATCACCTCCAGTTCGGCATCCTCCTCGAAGGTCTTCAGGTGCTTGCGTGCCTCATCCAGACGGTATTGCAGGATTATCTGCACGGCCTGCTCCAGAGTGATGCTCAGGGGATCGGTGCCCTTGGGAATGGATATGTAGGACTTGCCGATATTGATGTAGGGACCGAACTTGCCGGCGCCTATCTTCACGAGGCAATCGTCGTATTCGCCCAGTTCGCGTGGCAAACGGAAGAGTTCCAAAGCCTGCTCCAGAGTGATTGTCTCCATGCTCTGCTCCTTCTTCAACTGAGCAAAGCGTGGCTTTTCTGCACTGTCCGTACTACCTATCTGCACCACAGGACCAAAGCGACCTATCTTCACCATCACAGGTTCTCCGCTATTAGGGTCTGTACCCAGGATGCGCTCACCTACCCTGCGCTCGCTGCGACTGTTCATGCTCTGCTCCACCTTAGGCTCAAAGTCCTCGTAGAACTTGCGTATCACCTGTGTCCACTCTGCCTTACCCTCGGCAATATCGTCAAACTCCTTCTCTACCTCGGCGGTGAAGTTGTAGTCCATAATCTCAGGGAAGCTGACCTGCAGGAAGTCGTTCACCACGATACCTGTGTCGGTGGGCAGGAGCTTACCCCTCTCTGCACCGACGGTCATCTCCTTTTCTGTCTCGGTGATGCTGCCTGCGCTAAGGGATATCGTAGTATAGGGTACTGTTTCGCCCTGCTTGTCACCTTTCTGGACGTATTCGCGGTCCTGAATGGTGGTGATGGTGGTTGCGTATGTGGAAGGACGGCCTATGCCCAGTTCCTCCAGCTTCTTTACCAAGGATGCTTCGTTGTATCTTGGTGGACGCTGACTGAAGCGTTGGGTGGCAAGAATCTCGTTGTTGGCAAGTACCTGACCGTTTGCCAAGGCTGGAAGCAGGTTGTCGCCAGCCTCGTTCTCCTCGTCCTCGGCAGAGAGGTTCTGTGCCTGATATACCTTCAGGAAACCGTCAAAGGTAATAACCTCGCCCGATGCCACGAACTGGCAGTCGTCCACTCCGCTGATGGAAATGATAGCCTGTGTGCGCTCTATCTGTGCATCTGCCATCTGGCATGCTATGGTGCGCTTCCATATCAGTTCGTACAACCTCTTTTCCTGGGCCGACCCCTGTATCTCGGTCTTGTCCATATAGGTGGGACGGATGGCCTCGTGTGCCTCCTGTGCCCCCTTGCTACTGGTGTGGTACTGGCGTGTCTGGGCATACTCCTTGCCTATGGTTTCGGTGATATGCTTCTTGCTGGCAGCCAGGCAGAGTTTGGAAAGGTTCACGCTGTCGGTACGCATGTAGGTAATCATACCGCCTTCATACAGGCGCTGGGCTATCATCATGGTCTGTGCCACGCTCAGACCCAGTCGATGTGCAGCTTCCTGCTGCAGTGTAGAGGTGGTAAATGGAGGTGCCGGAGTTCTTTTGGCCGGTTTCTTGGTCACTTCCTGTATGGTATATTTTGCACCCTTGCAACGCTCCAGGAAGGCAACTGCTTCTTCCTTGGTCTGGAAGCGGCGTGAGAGTTCGGCCTTCACCTCCTCGCCCTTCTCTGTCTGGAACAGGGCGCTAACACGATAGGATGCCTCACTCTGGAAGGCGGTGACCTCTCTTTCGCGTTCTACAATCAGGCGAACTGCCACACTCTGCACACGACCTGCCGAAAGGGCAGGCTTCACCTTGCGCCAGAGCACAGGACTGAGTTTGAAACCCACAATGCGATCCAACAGACGGCGTGCCTGCTGCGCATTTACCAGATTCTCGTCTATCGTGCGTGGATTCTCTATGGCCTCCAGAATGGCGTTCTTCGTAATCTCATGGAAGACAATACGCTTTGTACGCGTGGGATCCAGTTCCAACACCTGCTGAAGGTGCCATGAGATGGCTTCTCCTTCGCGGTCCTCATCGGAAGCCAACCATACGGTCTCCGATTCGGTAGCCATCTTCTTCAGTGTCTGTACTATCTTCTGCTTGTCGGCAGGT
>JAFYVX010000175.1 GCA_017558255.1 Bacteroidaceae bacterium | reverse complement strand
TGCCCTGTCCATGTCCTGCAAGGCTCCGCAGACTATCTCGGAGGAGGAGGCAGACATGCCGTTCACAAGCACCACCAGTGGCATGTCGGGGGCAATGGGGTCGGTGGTGGTAAAGTATTCGTGGTTCATGGAAGCCATTTTCCCCTTGGTGAACAGTACCTTTTCTCCCTTTGGCAAAAAGAGGTTGATGATGTCCACCGCCTCGTTTATGGAACCTCCTCCGTTGTCCCTCAAGTCGAGGACAAGTCCCTTGGCCCCATCGGAAATGAGCTGCAGGAGGGCATGGCGCATCTCGCGTGCACAACCGGCAGTGAAACTGTTGAGATTGAGGTAGCCTATACCCTCGTCGACTATGCCGTAATAGGGTATGGCAGGGAGCTGGATGGTGCTTCGCGTGATACTGACGGTGCGGGGGTTCCTTTCTCCGGGGCGCTGAAACTTCAGTTCCAGGGTTGTACCAGCCTCGCCACGGAGCATTTCCGTCACCTTGGTAGGCATCATGCCCTTGATGTCCTTGCCATCCACTGTAAGGATAATATCACCTGCCTTGAGACCCGCATTGTGGCTGGGGGTCTTCTCGTAGGGCTCTGCAATGATAACTCTGTCGTGCTTTGCATGATAGCGGATGATGCTGCCGATGCCGGCATATTTTCCCGTTGCCATCTGGCGCAGGTCGTCGTCGTCGGCAGGATAGTATCCTGTGTAGGGGTCCACCTTGGCAAGCATGCCGTCTATGGCCCACCGCATTACTGTATCTGCTGAAAGGGTGTCAACATAGAAGATGTCCAACTTTTTATATATATCGTTGAATATCTCCAGATTGCGCACCACCTTGGAGTTGTGGTTCTCCCTTACCTGTGCATGACCACAAAGACCATACAGACAAACAGGAAGGAGGGTGAAAATACGAAAAACTGACCTATTCATATTCATACTATCAGAACCCCATCCGCCACTTATGTCAGTGCGAATGGGGGTATGACATTTTACTGTCTTAATATTATCTGCAATGGATGCTGGACTTTATTCTGTTCCATGCAGACGGTGGAAGTTCGCTGCCCATTACCTGTACCGCCTCTGTTGCAAGCACGGTACCTACCTGTAAGCATTTTTTCAGTCTGTGGCCTCTGGTAAGTGCATGCAGGAATCCGGCTGCAAAGTAATCGCCGGCTGCTGTAGTGTCCACTACGTTTTCCACATGTATGGCATCGCATTTGTAGATGCGGCCGCCTTCCAGCATTGCAATCGAACCGTGCTCTCCAAGTTTGACAACTGCAAGATCGCAAAGATGTGCGATATGCCTTACCTGTTCCTGTGCATCGAAACTGCCAGTAAAGGCACGAGCTTCGCCCTCGTTGGCGAAGACTATGTCGATGTAGTCCGATATCAAGTGGTGGAAGTAGGTGCGGTTCTTGCTCACCACATTGAAACTGGAGAGGTCCAGACTGAGAATCAAACCAGCCTCCTTGGCCTTCTGGCAGATGCTTTCTATCAGTTCCTGGCTCTGTACAAGGTATCCCTCAATGTGCAGAAGGTCATAACCACGGAACATCTCGACGGAAATGTCGTCGGGGCCCATATAATATGCGGCTCCCAGCATGGTGCCGAAAGTGCGGCTTCCACCAGGCGTGATGAAGGTGTGTGCCACACCTGTCATCTCCATTCCGCGGATGAGCCGGGTGTGAACTCCGGCATCGGCCAACTTCTGTTCAAAGAAATCGCCCATGCCGTCTTTGCCCACACGGCCAATGAAGCCGGGTTCGTTCTCCAGGCGAGCCAATGCCAGCATGGTGTTGCCTATACTGCCACCGCTGGACATACGTTTCTCTACGTCTACGGTCATATCCTCGATTTCATGCTCCCAACGCTCGTTGATGAGTGTCATGGCATCCTTCTTCAAATGTATCTCGCTGAGCAGGTGTTCATCGTCCAAACGATAGAGGATATCCACCAAAGCATTGCCAATTCCTATTATTTTCATGGTTTTTCTTTATTTTTTTCTGCAAATATATTGTTTATTTCCGAAAAAACCTATATCTTTGCACCGCAATTGAGAAAAAAACTCAAAAAGTTGCTTCAGTAGCTCAGTTGGTTAGAGCACATGACTGTTAATCATGGGGTCGTTGGTTCAAGCCCATCCTGAAGCGCAAAACTCAATTGCAAACTGCTTCAGTAGCTCAGTTGGTTAGAGCACATGACTGTTAATCATGGGGTCGTTGGTTCAAGCCCATCCTGAAGCGCAAATGAATAGCCTGTCGGAAACGGCGGGCTATATTTGTAAAATAGTCGCGCGCACGCAATGCGTATACGTTAAGCTCATGGTTAAGAAAGTTGACGAGATAATTTCCAGTTTCCGCGCCATCCTTTTCCCGAAGTTCTATGGCGAAGGGGTTAGCGAGGAACTGCTGTATGCCCAGATGTGCGGCATCATGCCCAAGGACAAGGCAAGCCTGATGATAGAATACCTGCCGGAATTGAAGCAACAGTTGGACATGGATGTGGAAGCTGCCTACAATGGCGACCCTGCCGCTGAATCGTTCGACGAGATAATATGCTGCTATCCCGTGATAAAGGCTATGATAAACTACCGCATAGCACACAGGATGCTGAAACTGGGGATTCAGCTCATTCCAAGAATCATCACCGAAAAGGCACACTCGGAGACGGGCATAGACATACACCCGGCCGCAACCATAGGACACCACTTTACCATAGACCACGGAACGGGCGTGGTGATAGGTGCCACCTGCATTATAGGCAACAATGTAAAATTGTATCAGGGCGTGACACTCGGTGCCAAAAGTTTCCCTCTGGACGAGAACGGCAATCCCATAAAAGGCATTCCTCGCCATCCCATAATAGAGGACAATGTGATTATCTACAGCAACTCCACTGTGCTGGGGCGCATCACCATAGGGCAGGGGACCATCATCGGCGGCAACCTCTGGGTAACGGAGGGGACTAAGCCTGGTGAGAAATTGATGCAAAAGAATTAAGAAAGACAAGTCAGAGAAGATAATAAACCTAAAAAATAAATGGAATTCGAACTAATTGCCAAGACCTTTCAAGGCTTGGAGACAGTGCTGGCATCGGAGCTGATAGACTTGGGTGCCAACAACATTCAGATAGGACGCCGCATGGTGTCCTTTACGGGTAATAAGGAGATGATGTATCGTGCCAACTTCCAGTTGCGCACGGCCATACGCGTTCTCAAGCCCATCAGTCATTTCAAGGCAAAGACCGCAGACGAGGTGTATGATGCCGTGAAGAGGATTGACTGGACACAGTATCTGTCCAACGACACAACCTTTGCCGTGGACAGTGTGGTGTTCAGCACGGAGTTCAAGCACTCCAAGTTTGTGGCATACAAGGTGAAGGATGCCATCGTGGACCAGTTCCGCGAAAAGACAGGAGACCGTCCCAACATCCGTATCGTCAACCCCGACATCCAGCTGCACATCCATGTGGCAGAGTACGACTGCACCCTGGCTTTGGACAGTTCGGGCGAGAGCCTGCACCGTCGTGGCTACCGTCAGGAAGCCGTGGAGGCACCCTTGAACGAGGTACTCGCTGCCGGCATTATCCTGCAGACAGGCTGGCGCGGCGAGTGCGACCTTATTGACCCCATGTGCGGTAGCGGTACGTTTGCCGTGGAGGCTGCACTGATAGCCCGTGGCATTGCTCCCGGTGTGTTCCGTAAGGAATATGCCTTCGAGAAGTGGCCCGACTTTGATAGCGAGCTGTTTGAGCGCATTTATGAAGACGACAGCAACGAGAAGGAGTTTGAACACCATATCTACGGCTATGACAACAACCGCCAGGCGGTGGAGATTGCCACACGCAACGTGAAGGCTGCTGGTCTGAGCAAGGAGGTGACAATCGCCTTGCAAGACTTCAAGGACTTTACCCAGCCCAAGGAAAAGAGCATCATCATCACCAATCCCCCATACGGCGAGCGCATCTCCGCTCCCGACCTTTTGGGACTGTACAAGATGATAGGCGAGAGATTCAAGCATCAGTTCGTGGGTGGTGATGCCTGGGTGCTGAGCTACAGGGAGGAATGTTTCGAGGCTATCGGCCTGAAGCCCTCGCTGAGAACACCTCTCTACAACGGTTCGCTGGAGTGTGAACTGCGCAAGTACCAGATATTCGATGGCAAGTTCAACGACATGCGTGCCGGTGGCGGCGACATCAAGACGGCACAGGAGCGCCGCCTGATGGCCGACCAGAAGCGTTTCAAGCAGAAGCGCGATTTCAAGACACGCCTTGGCGAACAGCCCGAGGAGCGCGAACTCTCTGGCGACCGCAACTTCGGCAAGGGCAAGTTTGCCCGCGAGGACAGGAAGTTCAACCGTGAGGACAGGAAGTTCGGCCGCGAAGACAGGAAGTTTGGCCGTAAGGATAACGGCGACAAACCTTTCCGCAAGGACAACGAGGAGCGCAGCTTCAAGCGAGGTGGCGAAGGACGAGACTTCAAGCGTGGCGGCGACAAGTTCGGCAAGAAGAATTTTGAAAGAAGAAACGATAAACCATTCAATAAATTCCGTAGAAACAATGAAGACTAATACCGCAAGGTGGCTTTTACTGAAGGCTTTGTTATCATTTGTACTTTGTTTTATGTGTATGACACCTTCATCAGCACAGCAGAAGCAGTTCACACTGGACGAACTGTTGGGCGGTGGCGAAAGCTACTGGCGTCTGCGCCCAGAGAATGTCTACACCTCATGGTGGGGCAACATTGCACTGAAAACTACTCCCGATGCCGTGTACGACCTGAACACAGGTAAGGAGATACTCACCGTGGACCAGGTGAACAAGTGCTTTTCCGAGAAGGTTGCATTCAGTGCACACAATTTCTCGTTCCCTTATTCCGACCAGCCCATTGTGATGTTCACAAGAGGGCAGCGTCGTATCATGCTCGACTTCCACGCATGGCGTGTGCTTTATGACGTTACACTGCCAGAGGGGGCTGTAACACGCGACTTTAACCTGAAGTCAAGACAGACAGCATATACCATTGCCGGAAACCTGTATGTGTTCACCGAGAATGCCGACACACTGACTATAAGCACTGACGGCAGCACCGACGGTAGCGACAACATTGTCTATGGCCAGAGCGTGCATCGCGACGAATTCGGCATCAGCGGTGGCACATTCTGGTCGCCCGACGGCAAGACACTGGCATACTACCGCATGGACCAGAGCATGGTGCCCAGCTATCCTCAGGTTGACATCAAGTCAGCAGGACCAGCCGAAGGGGAATCACGCATTGCCGAGACCTACTCATGCCACTATCCCATGGCTGGAGAGAAGAGCCACGTGGTGAAGGTGGGCGTGTACAACACCGAAACCAAGAAGAACGTATGGCTGGATCTCGTGGGCGAAAAGGACGACTATCATACCAACATTTCTTGGGCACCCGACTGCAAGAGCATCTATGTGTTTGAACTGAACCGTGACCAGAACCACATGCGCCTGGTGCAGTATGATGCTGAAAACGGTTCCGTCCTGCGTACAGTCCTGGAAGAGAAGCACGAAAAGTATGTTGAACCCATGCATCCCTTGGCATTCCTGCCTTGGGATAGCAGCAAGGCAGTGATGCAGAGCCAGCGCGACGGCTACAACCATCTTTATGTGCTGGACCTGAAGACTGGTGGTCTGACACAGATAACCAAAGGCAAATGGGTGGTACAGCAGTTTGTAGGTTTCAATACCATGGCACGCCGTGTCATCTTCCGCAGCAACGAGTCCGATCCAAGAAAGTCATGCCTGTACAGCGTAAAGATAAGCGGTGGCAAGCGCACTGCCCTGGGTGCCCAGGAAGGCGTATGCAACATGGCACAGTTGAGCAAGAACGGTGCTTCGGTAATCTCCGGCTACACGGCCCCTGATATGCCCCGTAGCATAAACCTCCTTTCCACCACAACAGGCAAGGGAACAAACATCCTCACTGCCAAGGACACCTGGAAGGAACAGGGTTATAGCATTCCCACCTTCAAGAGCGGCAGCATCAAGGCTGCCGACGGCATAACCGACCTTTACTACCGTATGGTTCTGCCAGCCGATTTCGACGAGAAGAAGCAGTATCCAACCATTGTATATGTCTATGGCGGTCCTCATGCCCACCTTGTAGATGCAAGTTGGCACTGGTCCAGCCGTGGTTGGGAAACCTATATGGCACAGAAGGGTTACATCATGTTCATCCTTGACGGACGCGGTAGCGAATGGCGCGGACGCGACTTCGAACAGGCCACCTTCCGCCAGTTGGGTACCGTAGAGTGTCAGGACCAGTACAAGGGTGTGGAATTCCTGTTGTCGCTTCCCTATGTGGACAAGGACCGCATGGGTGTACACGGTTGGAGTTTCGGCGGTTTCATGACCACAAACCTGATGCTCACCTTCCCCGATGTGTTCAAGGTGGGTGTGGCAGGTGGTCCTGTCATCGACTGGAACTATTACGAGGTTATGTACGGCGAACGCTATATGGACACACCACAGCAGAACCCCGAAGGCTACAAGAACAGCAACCTGCGTCTGCGTGCCGGCAATCTGAAGGGACGCCTGCAACTTATCATCGGATACAACGACCCTGTCTGTGTACCTCAGCACACACTCAGCTTCATCCGCGCATGTATCGATGCCGGAACACAGTGCGACTACTTCCTCTATCCCGGTGGCGAGCACAACATGTACGGCAAGGATGCCGTGCACCTGCACGAGAGAATTACAAGATACTTTGACGATTACTTGAAATAAACACAATATATGGAAAGAATACTTCTGCTCGGCTCTGGTGGCCGCGAACACGCTTTGGCATGGAAGATTGCCCAAAGCCCCAAGTTGGAAAAACTCTTCATCGCTCCCGGCAATGCAGGTACTGCGCTGGTAGGCGAGAACGTGGCCATGAAGGCCGACGACTTCGAGGCCATCAAGACCTTTGTTCTTGCCAATGCCATCACCATGGTGGTTGTTGGTCCCGAGGATCCTCTGGTAAAGGGTATCTATGACTACTTCAAGTCTGATGCCGAACTGGCATCCATCCCCGTAGTAGGTCCTTCCAAGCAGGGTGCCGTACTTGAGGGCAGCAAGGACTTTGCCAAGGGTTTCATGCAGCGCCATGCCATCCCCACTGCTGCATACCAGACCTTTACAGGCGAGACTCTGGAAGAAGGCAAGGCATTCCTGCGCACCCTTCAGGCTCCCTACGTGTTGAAGGCCGACGGTCTTTGTGCCGGTAAGGGAGTCTTGATTCTTGACACACTGGAGCAGGCCGAGAAGGAACTGGAAGAGATGCTCGGCGGTATGTTTGGTGGTGCTTCCAGCCGTGTTGTCATCGAAGAGTTCATGAGCGGTATTGAATGCTCTGTCTTCGTGCTGACCGACGGTAAGGACTACGTTATCCTGCCCGAAGCCAAGGACTACAAGCGCATCGGTGAAGGCGATACAGGCCTGAATACAGGTGGTATGGGAAGCGTTTCACCCGTTCCTTTTGCCGATGAGGCATGGATGAAGAAAGTGGAGGACCGCATTATCCGCCCCACAGTCAACGGTCTTGCTCAGGAGGGCATCGACTACAAGGGTTTCATCTTCTTCGGTCTGATAAATGTTGAAGGCGAACCCAAGGTCATTGAGTACAATGTACGCATGGGCGACCCCGAAACAGAGACTGTAATGCTTCGCATAAAGAGCGATCTGGTAGACCTGTTGCAGGGTGTTGCAACACAGACCCTGGGACAGAAGACCATCGAGTTTGACCAGCGCAGCGCTGTTTGTGTCATGATGGTAAGCGGTGGTTATCCCGGTTCGTACGAGAAGGGATTCCCCATCACAGGCATCAACGAAGTGGAAGGCAGCATAGTATTCCATGCCGGTACGGACAACAAGGACGGTCAGGTTGTGACCAGCGGTGGTCGTGTCATTGCCGTAAGTTCCTATGGCGCCACCAAGGCCGAGGCTTTGGCCAAGAGCATGCAGGAAGCGCAGAAGATACAGTTCGAAGGCAAATACTACCGCAGAGACATAGGTCAGGACCTGTAAGGACAATATGCGCAACAACCGTTTCCAGAATCACGTCAGTAAGAGTACCCTCACCCTGCCTCTGTGCATGGTGACAGGTGCTCTTGCATGGTTTTGGAACGGTAGTACGCATGAATTTACCATCAGCAATTCGGCTTTAGCATCCCTCCTGCTGGCTGCTATTTCCACATACATAGTGATAGAGACGGCAAACCTCTTTGCCTTGTTGCGCATACGTTCGAACATGATTGCTACCGTATGGGTGGTGTTCATATCCATGCTGTCATCCCTGCATTCCTTCTCAGCGGGGTGGGTGGCAGTGCCGGCATTGGCGGCAAGCTACTATGTTATGTTTCTTGCATATCAGCAGCACGAACCAGTCCTGCATGTTTTCCATTCCTTTCTTCTTCTGGGGATAGCCTCGTTGGCCATACCGCATCTGTCGGTCTTCGTACCGCTATATTACTGGTATCTTCTTGTCTTCCTCCGATGCCTTACTTGGCGCGGATTCTGGGCAGGAACAGTAGGCTTGGTACTTCCTGTATGTTTTGTCTTGGGCTGGTGCATACTTTCCCGGGACTTTACCTTCATCCTTAGTAGATTGGAATTGTTGCAGGCAACAAGACTGTGTCCTGCAGATGGCTATGCCTGGCTGATGTCGTACAGGGAACCGCAGACACTGAACTTTGCCTTTATCACGCTGTTGTCAGTAATCGGTATCGTGCACTACCTGCGTAGCTATTATAACGACAAGATACGTACCAGAATGTATCTGTACATCTACGTCATGCAGACAGTTGCGTCCTGGCTGCTGATGGTTTGCATCCCGGATTTGTTCTGTCTGGTTTACCCTGTGTTCCTGCTTGGTGCAAGTACGATGATAGCGCACTTCTTTGCACTCACCGGCACAATTGTCAGCAATCTGCTGTTCTGCCTCTGTTTGGTTCTCATAATAGCTTTGTTCACCTTAAATATGGGCCTATGGACATTCTGATACAGGCACTTGAAGACTATGGATACTGGGGTATGACCATTGCCGCCTTTCTGGCAGGCAGTGTGTTTCCCTTCAGCAGCGAGGCAATAATGGCAAGCCTGCAATTGGCAGGACTGGAACCCTGGCCCCTGTTCCTTTGTGCAACGGTGGGCAACGTGGCAGGTTCCATGTTCAACTACTGGATAGGTACCTTCGGGCGCATGGAATGGATAGAGAAGTATCTGCACATATCTGCAGAGAAGGTAAACAAGACCAGGGCATGGATAGACGGCCGCGGTGCATGGATAGGCACCCTGTGCTTTCTTCCCATCCTGGGCAGTGTCCTCAGTGTCACACTCGGTTACATGAGGGCAAACCGATATACCACACTCCTGTCCATCACCATAGGCAAAGCAGTTCGTTATGCCATTCTCGTAATAACGATATACTATATAAACAACTAAACAAACACAATAATGAAACAGTTCAAACTGATTGACACCCTGATGGGGTGGATCGCATTTGCCATTGCGGCTGTCGTGTATTGTTGCACGATAGAGCCCACGGCAAGCTTCTGGGACTGTCCCGAATTCATTACCACAGCATTCAAGCTGGAGGTGGGACATCCGCCAGGTGCACCTTTCTTCATGCTCACGGGAAACATCTTCTCGCAATTCACCGACGACCCCACCAAGGTGGCTATGATGGTGAACATCATGAGTGCCTTGTTCTCGGCAGCATGTATCATGTTCCTGTTCTGGAGCATCAGTCATCTCACACGCAAACTGGTGGGCGAGAACGGCGAAGTCAAGACCCTGGCACAGTTCATTACCGTTGAGGCAGCTGCCATGACGGGTGCCTTGGCTTACACCTTCTCCGACACCTTCTGGTATTCTGCCGTAGAGGGCGAGGTATATGCCTACTCCAGCCTCTTTACCGCCGTTGTATTTTGGCTCATTCTCAAGTGGGAGGACAATGCCGACAAGCCTGGCGCCGACCGCTGGCTCATCCTCATTGCCTACCTCACTGGTCTCAGTATCGGCGTACACCTGCTGAACCTGCTCTGCCTGCCTGCTCTTGTACTGGTATGGTACTTCAAGCGCAACAGCAATCCTAACGTCAAGGGCAGCCTTTTGGCATTGCTGGGCAGTTTCGTACTTGTTGCCGTGGTTCTCTATGGTATCGTACCTGGTATCGTAAAGGTTGGCGGATGGTTCGAACTGCTGTTCGTCAATACCCTCAGCATGCCCTTCAATACAGGTCTTGTCGTCTACATCTTCATCCTCATTGCTGTCGTGTTGTGGGCCATCTGGGAATCTACCAAGCAGAAGAACCGTCTGCGCATGAACATTTCCTTCATTGCTGGCATAGGCATGCTGGGCATTCCCTTCTATGGACATGGTTTCAGCAGCGTGGCAATAGGCATCGTTGCAATGGGTATTCTTTATTTCGTACTGAACTATGCCAAGGATGGAGTTCACTGGGTTTCAGCCCGACTGATGAACACAACACTTCTCTGTCTGCTGATGATCATGATAGGTTATTCTTCCTATGCAGTCATCGTTATCCGTTCAGAGGCAAACACACCCATGGACCAGAACTCTCCAGAGGATGTCTTCACGCTGGGAAGTTATCTGAGCCGCGACCAGTATGGCGACAATCCCTTGCTCTACGGCCAGCCCTATTCCGCTCCTGTAAAGATGGAGGTAAAGGGTCAGTACTATGTCCCTGTAAGCATAGAGGGTGCACCACAGTACCAGCGTGTGGAGAAGAAGTCAGAGAACGAACCCGACCGCTATGAGGTTATTGGTCACAAGAACAAGTATGTCTACTCATACAACATGCTCTTCCCTCGCATGTATTCCGAGCGTCATAAGAGGAACTACGAGGAATGGATGGGTGGTATCAAGGGCAAAAACGTTACCATAGATCACGTTGGCGAGCGCAAGACCATAAAGGTGCCCACAATGATGGAGAACCTGTATTTCTTCTGGTCATATCAAGTAAACTTCATGTACTGGCGCTACTTCATGTGGAACTTTGCCGGCCGCCAGAACGACATCCAGGGACATGGCGAACTGGAGCATGGCAACTGGATTACGGGTATTTCCTTCTTTGACAACATGCGCCTTGGCGACCAGAGCAAACTGCCCTCTGAACTTCGCGAGAACAAGGGACGCAACGTGTTCTACTGTCTGCCTCTGATCCTCGGTATCCTCGGCCTTGTATGGCAGGTGAACAAGCGCATCAGTACCAAGAATGGTATGGTGGACGAGGGCGTTAAGCAGTTCTGGGTTGTGTTCTTCCTGTTCTTCATGACTGGTCTGGCCATTGTGCTTTACCTTAACCAGACTCCCGTGCAGCCTCGCGAGCGCGACTATGCCTATGCCGGTTCGTTCTACGCCTTCGCCATCTGGATTGGCTTGGGTGTTGCTGCTATCAGCGACCTGCTTAATAAATATGTATTCAAGAAGAAGGAGGTTTATGGTGCCGTGCTGAGCGGACTCTGCCTGCTGGTTCCCGTGCAGATGGCTTCACAGACCTGGGACGACCACGACCGTAGCGGACGATACACTTGCCGCGATTTCGGTCAGAACTATCTGATGAGTCTGGATGAGGGCAAGTCTCCCATAATCTTCACAAATGGCGACAACGACACCTTCCCCCTATGGTATTGCCAGGAGACAGAGGGCATACGCACCGATGCCCGTGTTTGCAACCTTTCTTACTTGCAAACCGACTGGTATATTGACCAGATGAAGCGTCCTGCCTACGACTCTCCTGCCGTGCCCATTTCATGGAAGCGCCTGCAGTACGTTACCGGCACACGCGAAGGTATCTCCGTTCGTCCAGGCGAACTGGAACGTGCCATAGAGATTCTGAAGGACGATCCTGAGGCCATGAAGGAACTTCTCGGAGAGAATCCCTACGAATTGAGCAACATCATCGACAGATGGATTCTTAACGAGAACGAGGAACTCCAGTGCTTCCCCACCGACTCCGTGGTTATTACCATCGACAAGGAAGCCGTTCGTCGTAGTGGCATGCTGATTGCCGGCGACTCCATCCCCGATGTCATGCACATCAGCCTCAAGGGCAAGCGTGCCGTGTACAAGAGCGAGATGATGATCTACGAGATGCTATGTCGTACCAACTGGGAGCGTCCCCTGTATGTTGCCTGCACAGTTGGCAGCGACAACTATGGTTCTCTGGGCAACAATTTCGTGCGCGAAGGTCTGGTAGACCGTATCACTCCCTTCAACACAAAGAAGAGTGGCATCACTATGGACACGGAACGCATGTATGACAATATCATGAACAAGTTCCGCTTCGGTGGTTTGGACAATCCCGACATATATCTCGACGAGACCGTTCTGCGCATGTGCTACACCCACCGTCGTCTGATGTCGTCACTTGCCATGCAGCTCATGCGTGAAGGCAAGGCAGAAAAGGCTCTCAACGTTGCACGCTATGCCGAAGAGGTAATTCCAGCCAAGACCGTCAGTCACAACTACATGAGCGGAAGTCTTGACCTCGCACGTGTATGGCTCATCAGTGGGGACAAACAGCAGGCCGAGGATATCGTCATGGGCATTGCCACCAATGCATGCGAGTATCTGCAATGGTATTCCACCCTTTCCAAGAAGGTGCAGGGTTCATGCGCACAGGACATACTGTACAATGTGTACCAGTTGAATGCATCAGTAGAGATTCTGAAGGATACCAAGTCCGAAAGCCACAAGACCATGGAAGAGGCACTTCAGATTTACCACGTAATGTTCCAGGACTACTTATATAGATAAGGTATAGACAAACTTCGGGCGAGCATTGATTTGTCCGAAGCATATATAGAAGGAACCCGCAACTGCCTGCTGCATGTTGCGGGTTCCTTTTCTTTAGATTTCCGGTTAACCCAAATCGGTCATTAGCAATTGGGGTTACTTGCGTACAAATGTCTTCTCCAGATCCTGTGAGATGTTGATGATAAAGTCACCCATTCGCTCCAGACAGTTCAGTATATCTATGTAGTAGACGCTTGTCTGGTAGTTCTTAGTGTTGTTCTCAATGTCTTCTATTTCGGCATCGCGGAGGTCGTTACGCATGTTGTTGATACGGTCCTCGGCATTGTATGCATTGGATACCTCCTCCAATGTGCCCCTGTGGGCATCCATCAGGTTATCTATCATGGCGTCGTAGGCATTGTCCACGGCATCCACCATGCTTTGGAGTTTCTTGACGGTATCCTCGTCGAAGGTCTTGTTGTGCACATTTCTTCTGGAGAGGATGCGGCTGATCACCTCGCCAGAGTCGCCGAGCGATTCCAGTTCCTTGATTATCTTGTACATTGCCTTTATCTGCTTGGAGGTGTCCTCGCTGATATCACCGGCAGAGACACCGTTCAAAAATGTTGCTATCTCATATTCTATGCGGTCGGAGATTTCCTCGTACTTGACGAGTTTGTTGCTATACTCGTTGAACTTCTCTTCCTTTGTCTCCCCTATGGCTGCACGGGCATAGCCGAGGCCCTTTCTGGAGATCTGTGCAAAGTGTATGATTTCGTTGAATGCCTGCTCCATGCAGAGTTCGGGTGTTGCCAGGGGACCTGCAGAGATATACTTCAGGCGGAACACCTCGGCTTCCTGGTCCTTGGGTGCCTTGATGATGAGGACAACAGCCTTCTCAATGTACCTGATGAACCATACCATCAAGAAGGTGTTGATGGTGTTGAACAAGGTGTGGAGCATGGAAAGGCCATAGAGTGCAGAGACACTTTCGGCAGAGTTGGGGCCATTAACGGCAAAGCCTTCGGTTGAGGGGTCGGGCAAACCGAATACGGTTGCGGTAACGGTGCCTACCAAACCAAGGAAAGGCTTGTAGAGAGCCAGTGCCCAAAGTACGCCGAATACGTTGAATATGGTGTGCGACATGGCGGCACGCTTTGCCTGGGTGTTACCCACCGATGCAGCTATGTTGGCGGTGATGGTGGTACCTATGTTCTCGCCCAGCACCATTGCACATGCCATCTCAAAGGGTATCCATCCCATG
>JAFYVX010000174.1 GCA_017558255.1 Bacteroidaceae bacterium | reverse complement strand
GTGTGGCGGAGCAGAATTTTCCGCTCCCCCACACATTATTTATAATATAATAGTATAATAGTCCAGATTACAAGTCAACGTTAAAGTCTTCCATTACCCAACCGTCGGCAATTTCAGGAGCCCATCGGATTTCCTCTGTACTGAACAGGAATTTGTAACGGATCAACTTGTTCATGCCCCAACCCTTGTAAGCATGATTGGCATGAATGTTGCTAAGAAGTACTGTTCTTGTATATTCCGATGGAGTTGACCAGGACTTATTCTGCTGATCATCCTCAATCAAGGTTTCTATGGTGTAGGTAATCTCGATACTTGCATCGGTATTGGTGAACTCCTGGGGGATAGCCAAGATATAAGGATGTGTGTTTGTGGGCATCACCACCTTGTAGCCGCTAAGATTTTCCTTCATTGTATAGATATGAAGCTGTTTTGCTGCTGCGAATCCAAACTCTATGCCTTCGGCATTCTCATACCACTCATAATCTGCTGTCTTTGCAGCATCTCCAGTTGCCAGTACCCAAGACTCAGCCTTTTTCTCAATAGGTGACACACCCGTTATACCCTCACTGGTAAATGTTCCCACTACAGGAATATTTTTTACACTGACTCTTTTGATTTTGAAGCGAAGGTTACCGGGTTTTGCTGATCCAATATCAGTACCGTCCCAGTTACCATCGTAGTCCTCGCTGGTAGCAATCACAACACCGCCGAACAGGGCCAACTTGTGTCTGAACAGTGTGGGTACACCAGTATGACCTCCCAATTGTTCATTGGCAGTTTTACCATAAACGATATCCGCAACCATCAAGTCTGTTTCCTGATGGTCATTTACATTATAGTCACGGAAAATGAAACCGTGCTGACCAATTCTTGGAGGCTCTGGATTGAGCGGTACGGTATTAGCTGCATGGGGTGCACCAGAGGCGTCCTCGAAAACCTCCTGGAAATTATAGGGACTATACGAATAGAAAGTGAGCGAACCAGATTCAGGCCACTTATAAGAGATGGCAGGATCCTTTGGAGCCCAGAAATGTGTAGTACCATCATCATGATGAGAAATTTCCTCATTGGTTATATATCTTTCATAACCAGGCAACATCTCTGTGGGACTGGGATTGTAGAATGCATAAGTACCAAATGAAGGAGCATTCTTGTCATACTCTGTTCCTGTGATGATGGCACGCGATGTCTTCTTGGCTACCACAGCATTGAACCTTACGTCCTTTTGCACCTCGCTCACTTCAGGAGCAATAGTCTCTGTCTGCACACAACTGGCAAATAATCCAGCTGCTGCAAATGGAATCAATAATCTCTTCATAATCTTTAAGATTTAGAGTTAGTAATTAATTGTTTATTATTATTGTTAGAAATGTACTTTATGTTCTTCTTCCTCCCATTGGTTTACGCCCAGGTCAAACCCACCGTTGCCTTGCGCGTTCTCTATCTTTAACTTGTCTTCCAACAGAAGCCAATGGTATTTCTTGCATTCCTCCGTCTCGAAGAGGTCGGTTATATCCACGGTATAACTTTGAGCTTCTCCGTCCACCGTGACAATGTCAAAGGTTACGGACACCTTGTTGTCTGCTCCTTCCACACGACCAAAAGTGTTGAACACGGCACAAATGACTGGTTCTCCCTTGTCATCGCTCTTCTTCATGTCAAAAAACAGCACTGTATTCATGTCATTCACAGGCTTCCTTGCCGACAACATGTTTCCGCTTGCCATGCCGGAGAGGAATGCTCTGACAGTGCTCACATATTGCAGACCATCCACCTTCACCTGCATATAGTAGGTCTCTACCACGGTAGATGCCACGGCATGTATGGTATGAGAATCGGAGTTGTACGGGATTACCTCCTTCTCGTTGGATGCAACCACCACATGGTCCGGAGTGTATGTTATGATAGGAGGAACAGTGCCCTTGGTGGCAACGGATGTCTTATATCTGTTGTGTATAAAGTCGTTTGCCTGCAATGCTCTCGCATTTATCGAACTCCAGCTATAATTGTCGTAAACGTAGGTATATGATGTTCCGTAAGTATATACAAGCATCTTGTATGTTCCGGGCAAGACATTGGCATACCCGACCATGGTGCAAGTGCCGTCCTCCGAAACTTCCTTCTGGGTAATGAACGACTCAGACACCAGTCTGTCTCCATCTTCCTCGTAGAAAGTCACATGCATGACATCTGGGTGAATCTCCGGTACGGGAATCTTTTCATTGTAGATGTGGGTGGTAACATTCACAACGGTATTCACATCCACACGCACATTTATCTTCACTCCACTGCCAGGTTCATCCAAAGGGCGGAATTCGCATCCACTGATACATAGTACCAGAAGCAGAAGCAAGGAAATACGGCAATATGCAAGTACTTTCTTCATTTCCTTGTCCTCCAATTAAATTTAATGGGTACAACCAGGGATACCTTCAACTTTGTGGGACCTATATAGGTCAAGCGTCCTGCGTTGGCGGGGTCCTTGAACAATTGCTCATAATCGGCACTGGGCTGATAGTGCTGGTAACTTGCGTTCAGGTAACCAATGGACATTGAGAACTCCATATTCAGCCATTTGCACAAGGGCATGGAATAGCCATAGGTAAGACCTGCCGACCAGCCATAGCCTCTGTAGCATATACTGGTATTCCACTGGAGGTCGTACTTGCCGGACATGACATAGGGGGCTATGAAATGCCCCTGAAGCCTGTCGCTCATGCCCTTCCTGTAGAACCACCAACGGGGTTCCACGCTCATGGTCCACATCTGCAGACAGTACTTGTTGCCGTTAGGACCTGCCTTCCACCAGGGGAACACATCCTCCACCATCACCGAGAAACGCTTGCCTATGGGAACTTCCAGTTCGGCATTCAAGGCGGTAACGGCATCGTAGAGAAGGTTGGTCTTCAGTGCAAACATCGTGGTTTTACGCTTCTCCACGCTTGGCAAGGGCAACAGTTCAGGCAAGGGGAGAGTGTCTATGCGTATGCTGCCCATGTCAGGCTTGTAATCCTGGATGACAGGTGCCACGAAATCTGGTTTCTGCATATAGACACATATCCATGTTGCCACACGCAATCTGGGCATGTGGTTGCGTATGATCCAGGTGTAGGTGTAACCGCCATCCAGATTCTGCAATCTCCACTTCTTCGTCTCGGTGCTTACCTTGGCCTTCATTATCCTCAGCACAGCATCCCTGTTCAGCAGATGATAGTTGGCATAAAGCTCTTCATACAGGCCCTCCCAGTTCTCACCCATCGGGTGCAGTATGATATTCTCTGGCAGCAGGATGCTGTCGTTGGACAGATTGGACAGAATAAAGGTCTTTGCCGCCTCGGCACGCTTCACGGCCAACCAGTTGTTCCACTTTGGAGAACCCTCGGGAGAGGAATAGGCATATATGGCTATGCTGTCGATGTGGGGAGAGTGCAGAAGCATGTCCCTGATTCGTGCCATCTGCATGGCATTGTCCAGATAGTCTTCCTGAAGGTCTATGCGGTCGTGATAATAATAAAGGGCATAGCGGTCGCTGTTCACACTGTCCGTCACAGCATGTGCATGGAACGGAAAGCATAAAGCAATCGCAATTAGCAGGCAAAAAAGCAATGATCTCAGCACGACTCAGTACTACAGATTTATTTACCTTTATTTAACTCTCTTAGACAATCAAACCGAAAATATCGGTAAAGACCGCTGAAATTTGTTTGCAAATTTACAAATTTTAATTTTTAAGCTATACCTACACATTATATATTACCCCCCCCATTAACATTTATTAACATTTGGATCTCTTTTGCTCTCTCATTATGCTCAACCATACAAGAATTGTGCATACAGACGAACAGAAAAGGACATAAGAACCGATGACAATGACGTATCAAAACGATCCCAATAGAGACACCCAAATGCCGCTATCAGCCGTTCGGCGAACGGCTGATAGCGGTAAAATGAACGGCTGATAGCGGTAAAACTAACGGCTAATAGCAACAAAACCTACGACCGATTTGGATTAAACAAACACCCCATGGCGACCGAACAACGCTCTCACCGCACAGGCAAACCGTCCCCCGAAGTCAGTGGGCGAAGAGGGTCTTTCGCCAAAATCTGTGTCAATCCATCAGTTCTGTCTCGTCTGTGGACGAGATATTGCAATATATTTATAACTTTGCGACTGAAAACATCTTAATTCATACCATCCAACTATGAGAAATCTGCAAAAAGGACTGCTTTCCCTTGCCACTCTGCCTGGCGCTCTCCTTGCCCAGGAGGCGACGAAAAAGGCCGATTACCAGTCAAGCCCGAACCAGACAAAGCCCAATGTGGTGATGATATATGCCGACGACCTGGGATTCGGCGACCTCGGGTGCTATGGCGCCAAGGGTGTGAAGACACCCAATGTGGACCGTCTGGCAGAGAGAGGTTTGCGCTTTACCAATGCACATGCCGTGGCATCGACAAGCACACCCTCGCGCTACGCCCTGCTCACGGGCCAATACCCGTTTCGCAAGGCTGGCACTGATGTGGCGGCAGGCGATGCAGCAATGATCATCTCGCCCGACCAATACACCGTGGCTGACGTGTTCAAGGAGGCTGGCTACACCACGGCAGCCTTTGGCAAATGGCACCTGGGACTTGGTGCCGAGACAGGCAAGCAGGACTGGAACAAACCCATCTCACCTGCCCTGCCCGACATAGGCTTTGACTACTCCTACATCATGGCGGCAACGGCCGACCGCGTGCCTTGCGTCTTCATAGAGAATAGCGAGGTCGCAAATTACGACCCCACGTCACCTATCTATGTGAACTACAACAAGAACTTCGAGGGAGAACCTACCGGCAAGGACAATCCCGAACTGCTCTACAACCTGAAGAGTTCGCACGGACACGACTATTCCATCGTGAACGGCATCGGGCGCATAGGTTACATGAAGGGCGGAGGCAAGGCCCTGTGGAAGGACGAGAACATAGCGGACAGCATCACCTCGCATGCCGTGGACTTCATAGAGAAGAACAGCAAGGAACCCTTCTTCATGTACTTTGCCACCAACGACGTGCACGTGCCCCGATTCCCACATCAGCGATTCCGCGGCACCAGCGAGATGGGATTGCGCGGCGATGCCATAGTACAGTTCGACTGGAGCGTAGGCGAGATAGTGCGCACCTTGGAGGAGCAGGGATTGCTGGAAAACACCATCATCATACTGACCAGCGACAACGGTCCAGTGCTGGACGACGGCTATCAGGACCAGGCAGAGGAACTCGTGGGCGAGCACTCTCCCACTGGCGGTCTGCGCGGCGGCAAATACAGCGCCTTCGAGGGAGGCACACGCGTACCCTTCATTGTGCACTGGCCAGCCGCCATCCAGGAGGGAGGAACCAGAGACGCACTGCTATCGCAGATAGACTTCCTGGATGTCATGGCAAGCCTTGTGGGCGTTGGCAAGGGCAAGGCACTCTCTCCCGACGGACAGCCCGAGCAGAAGGCCACCTGGTTTGGCGCCGAGGGCGAGGGACGCAGTTATGCCATAGGCATGGCACAGAACCATACCCTCACACTCCGCACGCCCCAGTGGAAATTCATCGAACCAAAGGGCGGTGCCGCAATGATACCATGGGGACCGAAGATAGAAACGGGCTATTCCACCTCGCCACAACTCTTTCAGAGAGTGAACGGCGAGTATGACGAGACCACAAACAAGGCATCGCAATACCCATCCATCACAGACAGCATAGCCACCGAACTGGAGAGGATTCGCCTTTCATCATCGTCAAATGCCATATTTCACGGTGCATACCACATAAAATACAACGGCAAACCTGTCTTCATCGGCTATAACACCACGCACGACCGACACAACAGCGAGGGATTCAAAATCATCTCTCCCGACCACTACACGAGCACAGCCGAGGGCGACGAGGTGGCCATCGTACGTCCTTCCGGACTTGGGCACACCATATCCATGCAGGGCAAGTTCCTGTGCGAGCCACTCCTCTCGCAATGGGGACACATCATGTTCTCCGACAACGAATCCGATGCCGGCATATACCTGATAGAGGAAACCTCCACGGAAGACATATACAAAATACGAAGCACCAGCAGCGGCATAAACTATGTCAACATCTACACCGAGCATGGAGTGGCCGGCAACGACAAGGCGGAGAAAGCAGGGCTTGCCTCGTACGCCGTAGAGGAACTGACCTCCTTTCCCTTCACCATTCCTGCGGAAAACATGGCAGGCATCTGCCTGCCTTTCAACGTAATCATACCCGAAGGAGCCTGTGCCTACGACCTCACCAACGAGGGGATAAAATTCGATGCAG
>JAFYVX010000173.1 GCA_017558255.1 Bacteroidaceae bacterium | reverse complement strand
CCGGGAATATTGTCGTCCATAGAAAAAAGGCCAGCCATAATCACATTGCGGTAAGGTGCCTTGTCCTCCTCCACGCCTCCATACTTGGCATCAGCCAATTCGTTGAGTATGTAAAATGCTCCCAGCACGGCAAAGGTGAGCAGCATGCTGATGATAAACTGAATACATATCATGATGCTCTGTCCTGCGGTTCGCGGACTTCCGCTACGACCGGCACGCATTCCCACAGGGCTGTGCACCTGGCGATAAACGGAACAGATAACTACGACAATCGATCCTGCCAATGTGACGAGGCAAATCCACAAGCCTGTCTCTACCAATTGGTTGGTGTCAATCACGAAATTTTCATTTACGCTTTGTATAATGGGCAGTGCATTGTGAACAAGTTGAATGGTAATGAATGAAGTCACTAAGGCTGTGATGGCAAATACAAGGACTATTTCAGCCATCAACAACCCATACAGATGTCGAGGCTTGGCACCCATCGTTCGGCGTAAAGCCATTTCGCGCGAACGAAGCCCAAAGAGTTGCAACTGCATCTTCAGGAATCCTGTTACACCAATGAGCAACACACTGCCTCCAAGCAGGAGAACGATGCCAAGGATTGAAAATGTTTGCCAGTCAAAGTCGGGCTGTTGCAATTTCACATAGTATTCTGGAAAGGCGCTGGCAAGCTGTTCATGCATATCCTCAGCCGTATAACCTTCGTTCAGTTCTATTTGTGCGTATTGTTTATAGTAATAATAAGATTTATTTACAATGACAAAGTTTTTATGGCACAGGATGATGTCTTTATCCAGTAGTGCTACGTTAGTAATACGTTCTGTGGTGTTAACCACATCGGATATGACCGCATTGATTACTCCTTTGGTTAGGTATCCGCTTACATGAAATCCACGTGGGTCCACATCTTTGCCATAAATCTGATCACGTAATTGGTCAGTAATGAGAACTTCGCCTTCTTTCAGTTCAGGAATAATCTTGCCGGTAATTGCTGAGCGATACTTCTGGTAATGAAAGTAACGTGGCGAACAAGTCATGATGTCCGTATAACAAGTTTTGTCAATGTCTGTACCATCTTCAAATTTTGCCTCTATTAGCCAAGTATCAAAACCATGCAATTCGCGCATAGCCGGCAATTCCAAGTTGTAGAGCCTTTCAACGAAAGAATCCGTGATATACATATTTGGTGGCTCTGGCTTGAAGTTATTATCGGCGGAAGGGGTGTAATTCTTGTATTCCTCCTCGGTCATTTCGTAGAAGTGGAAAATAGGACGTCCGGTGTCGTATTTTGTGTAATACAGATTCTTCAGGTAAGCACTTCCCACCTGGAACACCACGGCAAAGCACACCACACCCACGGCAAGGCAGGCAATGGAAATGATGTTCTGCGTCTTGTACTTGAGCAGATTGCGCCAAGCGGTCTTTAGATGGTGAAAGAAGAAGACCCCTCCCCAACCTGTCCCTGTATGGAGGGGAGAAGGATGTAATGGAGATTGATTTTGATTGTGATTTTTCATATTTGTGATGATTTGTGTTTTATGGTAATAACGGGATTGGAGGTTATTTTGTTACTTTTATGAACGGAAAAGTGAAAAGTGAGGACTTTTGGCATACCCCCTCCGGAGCTTCGCTCTTGCCCAGCGTCGCACTGGATAGTGCTCCCCTCAGAGGGCACAGAATGACATCAAGTCATTCTTCTAAAGACTCTCTTCGCCCCCTAACTTAGAGGGACAGTTGGCTAGCGCGGTCTTGATAGGGTGATACTCTGTTGTAACTGACTGTCCCTCTGAGTCAGGGGGACGAGCGAAGCGGAGGGGGTATGTCGTCTTCTAACCTAATTTATAACCTTTTTCAACATCTCTGAATTATTGATTTAGGGGATAATAGTTTTCCGTTTTCCGTTTTTATCTTTCCGTTTGTGTTAGTCCACCACCACCTCCTCTACATCTCCCAATCTGTCATAGCCACTTACTATTACTTGATCACCTGGGTTGAGACCATCGATAACCTCGTATTGCTCGGGGTTCTGGCGACCTATCTTTATGTCCACACGGCGTGCCACATTGCTGCCTTCCACCATACGGTAAATCCAACGGCCACCGGTCTTCTGGTAGAAGTCGCCACGAGGTATGATGATGGCCTGTTCGGGTTGGCCAAGTTCTATCTTCACACGATAACTCTTGCCCAGGCGTATGTTCTCGGGGATGGAGTCGATGAAGAGCAGGTCGGTGTCGAACTTGCGGTCCTTAACCTCGGGGATGACACGGCTGATGCGCAAGGGGAAGGTGTCCTGCTTCTGGATGATGGTGGCAGGCAGGCCGGCATGGATGCGCTCAACGTAGTATTCGCTCAACTGGGTGTGTACCTTGTACTGGTCCATAATCTTGAGCTGGCCTATCATGGCACCGCCACCTACGGACTGACCGATGGTAAGGTTGATGTGTCCCAACTGTCCGTCCTGTGGTGCACGGACAATGAGGCCGTCTATGCGCCTTTGTGCATTCTCCAGTTTGCGCGTTGCCGCCTGACGGTCGGAAACAATCATCTCGCGACGCAGGATGGCGGTGACGGAGTCGTGGCGAAGGCTCTCCATCTGCAAGAGCAGTTTCTTGTGCTCGTGTTTATAGTCTTCCTCGGCAATGG
>JAFYVX010000172.1 GCA_017558255.1 Bacteroidaceae bacterium | reverse complement strand
GATTGTGGCGGTGGTCTTGGTGTAGACTATGACGGTACACGAAGCAGCAACTCGGAAAGCTCAGTCAATTATAGCATTCAGGAATATGTAAATGACTGTGTCTACACTTTTGTGGAGGCTGCAAACAAGAACAATATCCCTCATCCCAACCTCATCACCGAGGGTGGCCGTAGCCTTACGGCGCATCACTCTGTGCTGATTCTGGATGTAATGGAAAGTGTGACGGCACCTCAGATGCCCGAGGACTTCCAGCCCACGGCAGAAGACCACAAGTTGGTACATGACCTGACGGAGATTTGGGACAAGCTGTCCAACCGTTCCATGCTTGAGGACTGGCACGATGCCGAAGATATCCGTGAGGAGGCATTGGACCTGTTCCGCCATGGCATCATCGACCTGAAGACCCGTGCACAGATAGAGAGCCTTTATTGGGCCATCAGTCATGAGGTGGCAGAACTGGCACACCATCAGAAGCATGTTCCCGATGAATTGCGCACTTTGGACAAGCAGATGGCTGACAAGTACTTCTGCAACTTCTCTCTGTTCCAAAGTCTGCCCGACTCATGGGGTATCGACCAGTTGTTTCCCATCATGCCTATCGCACGACTGGAGGAACGTCCCACACGTTCGGCAACATTGCAGGATATTACCTGCGACTCGGATGGTAAGATTTCTGCCTATGTCAATGGCACACAGCAGACAAGCTACCTGCCTCTTCACCCCATAAAGCATGGCGACCATTATTATATAGGTGTGTTCCTTGTGGGTGCATACCAGGAAATCTTGGGTAATATGCACAACCTGTTTGGTGACACCAACGCCGTGCATATCTCCATCAATGACAATGGAGGATATGACATAGAGCAGATTATCGACGGTGAAACCGTGGCAGATGTGCTTGAATATGTACAATACGAGCCCAAGAAACTGGTGCGCCGTCTGGAAATCTGGGTGAGCAAGGCCGTTAAGGACGGCAAGATTACCGAAAACGAGGGCAAGGAGTTCATCAGCAACTACCGTGCCGGACTCTATGGTTATACATATTTGGAATAATACACCGCATGGATAAGATAAACGTCATTAAGGTTGGCGGAGCCGTAGTTGAGGATTCTGCCTCTCTTGGAGAACTGATAAACCAGTTTGCCACTATGCCTGGCTACAAGGTGCTGGTGCATGGCGGCGGACGCTCGGCAACAAAGATTGCCGCACAATTGGGCATAGAAAGCCACATGGTAGGTGGCAGACGCATTACCGATGAGGATATGCTTCAGGTGGTGACCATGGTTTATGGAGGCTTGGTGAACAAGCGTATCGTGGCTGCCCTTCAGGCTAAGGGGGTGAATGCCGTAGGTCTGACGGGTGCCGACATGGATATTATCCGTAGTCATAAGCGTGAACCCAAGATGGTGACTATGGACGATGGAAGCAGGCAGATGGTAGACTTCGGCTTTGTTGGCGATGTAGACTTTGCCAACGGCAGGCGCCTGGCTGCTCTCATCAAACCTCAGGAGGGAGTGGAGGCTGTAGTGCCCGTAGTGGCACCCCTTACACACGATGGAAAGGGCAATATCCTCAATACCAATGCCGATACCATGGCTGCTACGGTGGCAAAGGCTTTGACAGAGGAGTTTGAGGTTACGCTGACCTACTGCTTCGAGAAACCCGGTGTGATGGCCGATGCTGACGATGACGACAGCGTTATTCCCACGATAAACACCGAGTCCTATGCCCAACTGAAGGCCGACGGCATTGTCTCCGGAGGCATGATACCCAAACTGGACAATGCTTTCGACAGCATTTCCTCGGGCGTGAAGCGTGTTGTCATCACCCATTTCATGGACATCCAGGCCAGCATGGGTACTGTGATAGAGAAATAAAAACAACTATATTTAGTTGCATCCGTAGCCCCGACTTGTATGCAGGTCGGGGCTACGCGTGTCTTGTCACGCTTGTCACATTATTGTCACACGTTTTTCACGCTAAGGAGAAGGGGAGTTTGCTACAATTTGCCTATCTTTGCATCCAAACAACCGCAACACCATGAAGAACTTGACCTATCTTTTGCTTTCCTTCGTACTGTTTGTATCCATTGTATGTTGCCAGGGCACGCACACGCCCGAGCAGGAGCAGCGCCTGGCACACGACTATCTGTGGCAGGCCAACAAGACAAGTGTGGAGAAGGCTGAGGAGCGCAATGCCCTGTATGACAAGGCAGCACTGCATTTTGCCAATCTCGTTGTGCGCGATGATGTAAACGACACCTTGCGTGCCGATGCCCTGTTCACCCTGCGCTGGATTGCTGCCTACATAAGGCACGACTACGATATGGCCCTGCAATACCTTAACCAGTATCTTGAAATCGTAGGTCCCGAGCATGAGAGTTACCCCACCTGTCTGGCATACAAGGCCGATGACTTGTGGCACTTCGGGGCACATGACTCTGCCGTACACTATGCCTACAAGGCACTGGAGGCGCCGCATACGCCATAGGACAGGATAGAGTACATTTGCCATCATGTATTATGGAACATATACGAGAGTCGCGAAATGCCCGACTCTGCTCACAGGCATAAGGCTCTGCACATGCACATACGTGACAGCCGAGCTTTTGAACCCATGAGCATGGAGGAACTTAAAAGCCAGTTGGAAACCGACATCCTTGCCTCGTCCAAGGACGATGGAGACGGCGTGTCAGTGTGGGTGGCTCTTGCAGGATGCTTGGCGGTACTGTGCCTGTCGTGTGCATGCGTATTTTATCTCAAACGTAAGAAAAACAATGCTTTCACCGATATTGCAAGGTCGGCAGATAGTGCTATGCCCACTTCCGCTACTGTTTTTGATACAGAAACCTTGAAGGCGGCTTTGGCGAAAGGATGCCAGGCGTTTGCCACGACATCCGTTTGCCACGACATCAATGCCATGAAGATGAATGAAAGGGAACTGCCTGCAATAAATTCCGAGACCAGACGGAACATAGAGCGTACCCTGCTGGAATGTTTTGCAGAGGCATGCCAAGGCCTGCTCGCAGAAAGCGACCTCAACGAGCAGGAACTCATCTGCCTCCTGTGCATGCATCTCGGATGCTCCAATACGCTCATTTCGCACCTTGGGCACACCACCAGCGCCACCATACGCAAGAGGAAGGAGCGCATACGGAAGAAGATTTCACCGGCTCAGTATGAAATAATTGCCGGCGAACTATAGAATTCGGAATATTATTGCTATCTTTGCACCAAACGTATATACCTAAAACCAATTATTTTAATATGATGAAAAAGTTTCTGACAGTGTGCACCATGTTGGCCGGTATCGCCGGTATGGCATGTGCCGACAATCTGGAGGGCTTCAAGTACGGTAACGAAACCGCGCCATCAGGCAAGGAATGGGAATCCGTAGAGGAACTCGCCCTCAACAAGGAGCAGCCTCATGCATGGTTCTTCTCGTTCGAGAACGTAGAGAAGGCTCGTAAGGTTCTGCCCGAGAACAGTAAGTATTGGCAATCGCTGAACGGCACTTGGAAGTTCCACTGGGCACCCAACCCCGACGAGCGTCCTGCCAATTTCCACGAGGTAGGCTTTGATGCTACCAACTGGGACAACATCCCCGTTCCCTCTTCATGGAACATCGTTGGCTTGCAGAAGGACGGTACACAGAAGTATGGTACTCCCATCTATGTGAACCAGCCCGTTATCTTCCAGCACCGTCTAGCAGTAGGCGACTGGAAGGGTGGCGTTATGCGTACTCCTCCCACACACTGGACAACCTACAAGCACCGCAACGAGGTGGGTTCATACCTGCGTACCTTCAGCGTACCAGCTGATTGG
>JAFYVX010000171.1 GCA_017558255.1 Bacteroidaceae bacterium | reverse complement strand
GTTGGTGAGTGGCATCAGAGGGCGGCTCTCGCGGCAGAAATCCTCGCGAATGGCGGCAGGGATGTCATTGCCATACTTTTCCTCCAGGCGTTGCATCATCTTGTGGAAGGATTTTACCTGCGCTTCCTGCGAACCGGTATATCGTGCATAGAAATAGAGGTAGAGTTTGTGGAACCAGTCCTTGCTCATCCACTTCATGGAGTTCATCTCGTCCTTTATCTTTGCTTGTGAGTCAAGTTCGGCCTTGTCCTTGCCAAGAAGGAAATACATGTGTATGTTGCGGTAGTAGTCGCCAATGGCACATTGTCTGCCATGGCACCTGAACCCCGCCCATGCTCCGAGCGCCCAAATCCATGGTGACCATGATATTTCGGTAAACGGAATATTGTGCTGCTGCACTCTCAGGCAAATGAACAGGTATATGAAGAAGAACCACACGTCGCCGCAGAACCCGTCCAATATGCGCCCAATAAGAGTGCGCTTGCCTGTCATGCGTGCCAGTTGTCCGTCGGCACAGTCATACCAGTTGGCCCAAATCAGCAATCCCATGCCTATGAGGTTCATTCCCAAATCCTCGCTGTAAAAGAACCAACCGCTTGCTCCGCCGATGACTATGCTCATCAGCGTAACAGCTATAGGATGCACGCCCAACCATTGGAAAAGGCATGCCCACAGATAACCTGGTGTGCGGGTGACGTACAGTTCGAAGGGTCCTTCCGTGTCGGGGCTCTTCAGAGTCGCCCTTACATTGTCAATCAAGCTCATGGATGTCTTCTGTTCTCCTCTTTCTTGTCAACAAAAAGTTTTGGCAGAGGGTTCTGCCTTGCCTCGTCGTATCGTTCCCTGTTCTTGAGAATGTCCTTGGCCAGATAGATGCTTTCGCGGAATGACTCCACAGAGAAAGGACTTGTACATACCAGTTCCCTGCCCGTAGTGTATGCCACACCATTGCCTTGGCTTATCTCCATGAAGTCTCTGATGCCTTGTTCTCTGTCGCTGACCATTACGGCGTCGTAAGTCTTGTAGTTCTGGGCATCCAGTGTGGGTACTATGCGAGGATTGTGTATGTCGAACTCCCTTTCCATGGCCAGACGCAGTGTCTGCATCTGCTCTTCGAAGTTTTCGTCCTCGTTGGTGAAGGCCATGCGCAGATCTTCCCATACCAGCATATCCACACCTCTGAGGCTGGCGGGGTTCAGACGCTCCTCGCCCTCGGCGGGGATTACCAATATGGCATCCGTGTTGCCTTCTTCCCAGTCGTTCAAGGCTTCGTCTATTCCCTCTTCACCCTGTTTCTCGTATATGGTCTTGGTGCAGATTTCGTCCAGAAGTATGTCTTCAAAGGCATTTGCTATAGTCTCCTGTCCGCGCTGGTCGGAGTGTACTATGCCTATTTTCAGTGTATCCATAAATAGTGTTGTTCGGGTTATTTCTTCTCTTTGTTGAGTGTATCTTTCTTCTCCTCTTCAATGCCTGGTGTGATTTCCATTAGGTACTGTTCCTCGGGCAGCATCAGTGTGTAGAGCGAGCCTTCCAGTCGGCGTATCATGCCGCGCTTCATCTTTTCGGGGGCATACACGAAACCCTCCACTACGATGACGCGGTTGTTCTCGGTGTCCACACGGTGGTGGCTCACGTAGGGACCTCCCATGCAGTCGTTTTCCACATACCACAGACCACGCATCTCCATGGCATATTCGTTGTGTACCACTATGGGCTTCACCACTGTGCACAGGGTGTCTGTCTTCATGAACATACCGGGTTTCTCGCCGGGGATATTGACCTTCAGTGCCGAGTCGCGCTTGGCGGTGAGGTATTCCTTGTTGAAAATCTGTGGACCCTCATAGGGGAATGAATACATCACTATGCTCATCATGCCCTCGGGTGTGTTGTTGGATGTCCACAGGAAGTCCTTGGCCTTCTTGGAGGAGGTAAGTTCCTTGGGTGCATGCATCTTGCAACCGAATATCTCCATGGCCAGGTCGCGTGTCACTTTGGAGTTCTCCTTCTTCAGGTCCTTCACCAGACGGTTCATCTCCATCTTGGTCAGGAAGTCCACTATCTCCTGCCTGTGCTCCACGCAGAACTGCTGGAACTCTTCCTTGGAGGGGGAGTTGATTGTCAGCACGATCTGATCCATGGCATACTTGTTGCGTGTAAACTTCATCCTGGTTCGTGTGAACTGTGTCTTGTCTATGTTCACCATGATGATGTTGCGGAAGATGTTAAGTATGCGATCGAAGTTCTTCACCTCGCATTGTGATATGCGGAACGAGCGCTCGCTCTGCGGCAGCATGGGCACGTCGGTGTCCAGTACGTCAAAGAGGGCTCTGCCATGTGGAGCCTTCCATTCCACAGAGTCCATCACCACGAGCACCTCATAGGGGCGTCCGCTGGCTTTGGGGAAGAATGCGGACTTGTCGCAACTGCTCAGCATCACGAGCAGCATTATCATTGTTGGTATCAGTCGCTTTGTCATAGTTATAGTGTAAGTTGTGTCTTGTTCAGGCTTGTTTGTTCTTGGTGTTCAGCAGACCGCATGCGGCCCAGATGTCCTGTCCTCTGGAAGCACGTATGGTGGTGGTTACGCCGTGTTGTGTCAGATAGTCTCGCATCCATATCATCTTCTCCTCGCCGGCTCCCTGATATGGTGTGTCCGGTATGTCGTGGAAGCGGATGAGGTTCACGCGGCACTCGAAAGGAGAAAGCAGTTTTGCCAGTTCCTGTGCATGGCGCAGCGTGTCGTTCAGACCTCCGAATACGATATACTCAAAGGATATACGTCTCTGGTGTGTCCAGTCCTGACGTGCCAGCAGGGGCATGAATTCGGTCAGCGAGAAGGCATTCTCGGCGGGCATCATCTCCAGGCGCTCGTTGGCAAAGGGATTGTGCAGGGATACCGCCAGATGGCATGGACTTTCTTCCAGGAAGCGTAGCAGGCCGCGTCTTACACCCACGGTGCTCACCGTTATGCGTTGGGGACTCCATGCCCATCCGTCCGTGTGCATAAGCAG
>JAFYVX010000170.1 GCA_017558255.1 Bacteroidaceae bacterium | reverse complement strand
TCACGTACCTGCGCTGCTGTCTTCACGCGTTCCGGATGACTCTTTGAGAAGAACTTGTCGGCATAGCACACAATCTGCTCTTCAAGGGTTTCAGGCGAGAAATCACCGTCGGGAAGAGGAAGCCCCTGCTTCTGTATGGTCTCACGGGTAAGCCCTGTTCCCGTGTGCCTTTCCGCCACCCTGGCATGAAGAGGCAAGCCCTCGGCACGCAGGATTTCCGCGCCCAACCTGCCATGGCAGATATAGGGATGCGTACCATGGCAACCTATGCCGGGAGCATCCGTATGCAGGATACCTATGTCGTGAAGCATCGCGGCTTCATAGACGAATTGCCTGTCGGCCTGGAGTTCGGGATGCTTGTCCAGCACCTCCATGGCTCTGTCAGCCACCTGGCGCGAATGTTGCACGAGCAGGTTCATCAGTTCGTCCTGACCTGCATAGTATTTCCTGATAAGTTCTTCGGGATTCATGATTTCAAGGATACAGAATTTAATTTCATAACGTACTCCTCCCCCCTACCTTTGCGCTCCAGTGCCGAATATCACTTTCCTGCCCTTACGCACAAGTATGCCGTCACTGGTCCTGCGCACTTCTCTGCCCGAGAGGTCAAACCAACGGTTGCCGGCATCTGGCAAGCCGTGCTTTCCCTCTGGCACGGAAGATATGGAACTGGCATCCGAGGGCACACTGAACTCCATGCCGAACATCGTGGTGCTCCATCCGCCCACCCTCAGTTCGTAGGCATCTCCCGGATTCAGGTTACTGAAGCGCAGCGTGTCCTGCACCGCCTGCCCGGCAGGGAGGTTCATGAAACGGTAATCCATGGAGCACGACACATCCGATGAGCCGGGATACAACCTGTAGTACATCAGACGCCCGGAAGTTCCGCGAGGCGCCCTGTTGCGTGCACGGAGAACAATCTGCGCCATCCCGTCGGCAGGGAAAGACACGCCAACCTTCTCCACGAGCAGGTCGTCCTCCTCCGGCGCCACCACATGTACGGGTTCGGTATAGGCAACCTCCAATCCATCGAACGTAACACCCACTATCCATTCTCCTGGAGTAGTCGGGTAATGGCATGCCACCGCCTGGGTTGTGGTTTCCCCTGGCATCAGTTTCACGGAAGAAAGTGCCACCTCGCTACACTGCTCCAACAGGGATGTATCCGAGGGCGAGTTGACTATAATCTCGTAGGTATGGTAGAGGGTGTCCTTACTGAGGTTTGTCAATGTGACATCCGTAAGCACATAATCCCTGGCGGAAATCTCCCTGCGGAAAGACACATCCTCCACCCTCACGGCATGTGCAAAATCAAGAAGAGTGTCGGGCTGGAGCACATCCGTCACACTATCGGGATGAAGCAACAGCATGTACTCGTTGGCATGATAACCCACCATGCGCCCCCAGTCGGTAGCATCCCAGTGGGGCTGCATCTGGCAGAGGTGTTCCAGATTGAAATACCCGTTGTGATGCTCTCCCTCGCCCCAGTTGCAATGATACAGGCCATTCTCGTTCACGCCATCAATATTGAAGGCATGACCGCTGAGTGTGTTGTTGTAACCCACATAGGCAACAGGCCTGCCAGCCATAAGTTCATTCTGAAGGATTCTATGCCATGCATCAAAACTATAAAGACTTCTATCCAAAACCTTTACAGTCTTATACCCGAACACTTGCTTTAACGGTTCCTCCGCCCTCCACAAACCTGCGGCACTGGCGGTGGGACCATACTTCATCTGCACTATCATGCCACACCAGAGACTCAGGTCGGCCACATCTTCCCAATCTATGACACTGCCCGCCGGAACCGTTTCCAGCGTATAGTTGTCCGTCCTCCACCCTGGTATGCTATCGAGCAAGGCATCGGGATAGCGATAGTAACTCAGAAGCTGCTCCAAGGCCGTAGCCACGCAGCCCACCAGGCACGGCTGGGAACTGACCGAGTCCCCATAGTTGTAGTATGGGCACGAACGGTTGTAGGGCGCCGTCTGCACTCGTATGGTGCTGAGCAATGGCTCCACCGCACACTCTGGCATGGGCTGGGCAGAAACGCCCATAGCGAGCACGAGAAAGAGTATGGCAAATATATGTTTCATATCGTTAGCCTGCGAGGGAGAGAGGCAGTATCAGCACTTCTTGTGTGTCATGATGTCCAGCACCATGCGGTCGGTTTCCTGCATACCCTTGGCACCCACGAGAGTAAGGTTGCGTATGCAACGGTCTACGTCGTCCTCGATGAGACCCTCCACGTTGGTAACGAACTTGTTCTGTATGGCAAGCATGGCACTGAGCACGGCGGTGGAGACACCGCTGGACACCTTCAGGGCGCAACTTGGCTTGGCACCGTCGCACACCATACCGGCAAGGTTGGCAATCATGTTCTTCACGCTATACGCCACCTGTTCGTATTGTCCGCCCATCAGGTAGGTGATACCGCAACTGCTGCCCGTACTTGCCACCACGCATCCGCAAAGGGCACTGAGGCGGCCGAGGCTCTGCTTAATGTAGATGGCCGTGAGGTGGCTCAGCACAAGGGCACGTGTCAGTTCCTCCTCGGTATTGTGGTTCTCTCGGGCAAACACAACCACGGGAAGCGTGGCCGCAATACCCTGGTTTCCGCTTCCGCTATTGCTCATAACAGGAATCATGGCACCAGCCATACGAGCATCGCACGCACTGCTTGTAACCGAGAGTATGTGGCTGAAGATACTGTCGCCCATGATACCCTTACCCAAGGGACGCGACAATGTCTTGCCCAGTTCATGGCCATAATTGCCCTTCAGAGCCTCCTGAGCGGCATTTTCGTTGAGGGCGCGTGCCTCGTTGATGAATTCCAGTTCCTCCAATGGCGTCGTTGTGGCAAAGTCAAACACCTGGCGCAGGGTGAGGTCGGTATGCGAATCGCCCTCCGAGGCACCATGCAGGGCAGAGCGCTCGTCGAGCATGAGATTGTTGTCGCAACACAGATACACCAGACGCGTATGCTCGCGTGCTATTATCGCCTCGGCACGGCGGTTGCCCTTCTTGCACACCACATCTACATAGAGCTTGTCGCAAGCCTCCTTGTCAAGGGTGATGTTTATGCGTCCCTCGGCAATGAACTGCCTGCCACGCTCCACTGCCTCTGGAGTGCAGTCGTGCAGGACCTCCAGGCGGTAAGCGCTTTTTCCTATCAGCGCACCCAAGGCTATGGCTATGGGCAAGCCCACCATGCCCGTTCCCGGGATACCAACACCCATGGCATTCTTGAGCACATTGGCACTGAGGCCAACCTGTATACTCTCGGGCTCTTCGCCCAAAGCCTCCGTGGCATGGGCCACACAGAGAGCCACACACATGGGTTCGGTACACCCGATAGCGGGTATCACCTCTCGCTTTATAAGAGCAAGGATTTCATCTTGTGTCATATCTGGTATCGTTTTGTTGTTTGTCAAAGAATCTGCTGGTAGAGAACGGCATCCGTGTACCTTCCGTCGGAACAGAGCCACTGGGACAGGACGGCCACCTCCTTGTAGGACGAGCGCAGGAATAGGTTCCGTGCCCGTACATTCTCATCAGCCACGATGGCATAGAGCTGGTGCAGTCCCTGGCTTCGGGCATAGAGGGCAGCCTCGTGCAGAGCCCCGGTGGCAATGCCACGCCCCTGCGCCTCCGGTACAAGGACTATGCCCACCTGTGCACGGCGGTGTGCGGCATCCAGGTCGGTAATGTCCAGAAAACCGCAAGGAGCACCTGTGGCGGCATCCATGATGGTCATGCGAACCTGCGAATCCCGGTAGAGATCTCCCCCACTTTCCTCAATATACCTTCTGAGAGCATAGCGCGACAGAGGCACCGTAGTGCAACTGTACCTGCACACCTCGGGGTCGTTCTCCACGATGTACATCAGGTCGAGGTCCTCGGGTTCTATGGCTCGCAGATGCCTCATCACTTTCCCTCCTTCTTGCCTGTGGCACTCGCCACGGCCTTGTACCTTACCACATACACCACCACAATCATGGGCAGAAGCCAAAGCAGATTGTCACTGCCCGGCATGCTCAGGTTCAGATAGTAGTCAATCACCACCCAGAAGGCAGAGATACTGAGGAGCAGAAGTTGGGACACGAGCCTCTCCTTAAGCACCGTGAAAGCCCCCACCATAGTGCCCAGCGAGAAAAGCACCACCAGCATGCGGAAGAAATAGAGCGCACTGGCACTGAGCCCGGTCTCCATGCCCCTGTCGGCATTTATCTCGAAGGGGATGCACATGAGCACTATCCAAACGGGAAGTGCGAAATAGAGTATTTTCAGTTTGTTCATATCGTTCCTTTTTGCAAGCAATAAAAACCGTCTACACCGAGAACGGAGTTCGTCCAGCCAGAGCACGCCCAAGGGTAGCCTCGTCCGTGTGCTGAAGTTCGTCGTTCTGTGCCACACCACGTGCTATGACCGTGATTCTTGGCAGGGAGAAGGGCGTGTCCTCATGACCGCCATCAGTTGAAGCAGAGGTTTCGGTCAGTTGCCTCATACGCTTGTATATAAAGTAGTTGGTAGTATCGCCCTCCATTGTTGGACTTAAAGCAAGAATCACCTCCCTGATGCCACCAGCCTTCACACGCTCCACCAGACTCTGTATGTGCAGGTTGCTTGGCCCTATGCCATCCATGGGACTTATCACACCGCCCAGCACATGATAGAGGCCACGGTAGAGATTGGTAGATTCAATGGCCATCACGTCCTGTATGTTCTCCACTACGCAAAGCATTGAGGCATCTCGCTTGGGGTTGGCACAAATCTCGCAGATGTCGGTATCCGATATGTTGTGGCACATGCGGCAATACTTCACCTCTGTGCGCAACACGGACAGAGCCTCGGTCAGCGTGGAGGTGACACGCTCGTCCTGCCTGAGCAGATGCAGCACCAGGCGCAAAG
>JAFYVX010000169.1 GCA_017558255.1 Bacteroidaceae bacterium | reverse complement strand
TCTATTATTACCTTGGTTTCCGACTCTGTCAGACTATTGCCTTCCAAGGCATTGCTCGTGTATGTCAATCCTACACGATAGTACTCGCGAAGCGACTTCAGTGTCTCGTCCGACATGGGTCTGTACGCCCATAATTGTTGCGGAAGCTTGTCACATTGTGATAGTTTGCCTTGTAGTTCTACTGACAGTTTCATCCCCTTCTGCTTTTGTTATCTATATCGCAAAGATACTACTTTTTCCCATAAAACACAAATAGGTCTTCATTGATCCCAAAGATTCATGCGAATTGTCACTTCATGAGGTAAAAGTTGAACTGCCCCTTCACCCCAAGCAAAGGGAGGGATGTTTTTTGTTGTACTGACAACAGAAGTCTGTTGATATGCCAACAAAGTCCTGTTGATTATACAACAAAAGTTTACGGGCAGTGGCGACAAATCAGCATATCCAGCGCAACACTCAGCAACGAACGCTACGACACAGTCTCATTTATTGAACCCTTTTTCGTTAAACCAAATCGGTCATTAGCGTTATGATGACAATAGCTCTTGGCTATCGTGTCCGAACGATTATTGCAACAATGTTTCTTCAGTGGTCTACGGAACGTTTGAAGGCGTATATTTACCTGTTAATTCTAAGATTGCGGATGTGTTATAAAAGATATCAAATACCCAAAAACATGGCAAACCATTCTTGGACTATCAAAATACGTTTGTTCTGTCCGTATATACTTCTTTATTAAATAAAAAGACGGCGCTTTACCTATTTGTAAAAAAAGTATTATCTTTGCATCGTCAATATGTATTTTACGCACTGGCAGGGTAATTATAAAATCAGTTGTAACATCTGTATAAATTAAAAGAGCGACAAAGAAAGAATTAATCTATATTCGAGTGTCTGCCGGATTTTAGACAATCCGGGCACTCAAAAGCAAAAAGCGTAGACGTGACTTCCCTTGAAGGGAATGTCCCAAAAGCGAAACTTTTGTTTCTTGTTCCGACCGACCGAAACCGCCAATTTCAAAACCGGAGAATAAGCAATACAAAGGTTTGCGTCCTATATGGACGTAAACTATCTGTATGCTTATCCGGTGAGGGTTACTTGGCGGTACCTGGTTGGTTGTAAGCGGACGAAGATAGTTTGCGTCCTTTTTGTTTTCCAACCAACCAAACGCCAAGTATTATTTTTTATTCACCAAAAACAAAATTATGAACAACGTAAAATTACGCCTTGCCTTTTTTGTGGCAAGTATCTGCCTTTGTGTATCTTCATGGGCAGAGAGAGTGGCACCGACATTTCCTACCTTTACGACATTGGAGAGTGGTAAGAATTATTACCTTTACAATGTGGGGACAGGTAAGTTCCTTAATCGCAGTACGGTAAACAATTCACATCTGGGTGTAGGCACTTATGGGGCAGCAATTACAATAACGCAGACATCCAATGGCTCGTATACAATGCGTTTTGCTGACGGAACAACAACCGACTATCTTTATGCGGTAGCCAGCACAACTTCATCAAAGTCGAATTTTGATTCTTTTTGCTACTTTGCCATCAAGGACAGCCTAAGTGGTTATGTCATTCAGCGTTCTACGAATAACACTTCTTATTATGTGGCCAACGAGTATGTCGGTTATGCAGACGGAGCAACTAACGACCGTATTGTTCCCAATCTGACCACAGGAAATATCATATGGCAATTGATGGAGACGGCTGAGGCAGAGCGTTATTTTGCAAAGCATAAGTTATATATGGCTTTGGAGGCATCTGATATCTATAACTATCCTACAGAATACTATGAGGCTATATACGAGGATAAAGAAAGTACAACAGAAGAGTTGGAAAATGCAGCCGCCACTCTGAATAATGGTGTGGCTCTTACACAGAAATATCAGAGTCCGGAATGGTCTGATTATACTGTATTATTCGGAGAAGGTGTTTTTCTAAATACTTCATCAATAGGAACCAAAACAATATATAATTTAGGGGAAACTACAAGTATTACTGCTACAATTAACGTTGACAAGAACGCCACGCTTATATATGAAAAAGAACCATCAAGCACGATGCCTTGTTCTGTTTATATTGATGGAGAAATGGTCCGTACCTTTCAAGCCTATGCTAGTTACAAATTTTTTGAAAGTCTTAGCGTAGGTTCACATCATATAGAATGGAGATTCGAAAATAATTTAGGTTATCAACAGAATGGTCGTATAATAAACATCGGAATTGCGAATACTCCTGCAGCAATCAGTGTAAGCCTTCTTGAACCTGGTAGTTTAGGTACAGAAGTACTGAATCATGTTGACCACATTAAGGATGTTCGTTGTCTGAAGGTCAGCGGTAAAATGAATGATGATGACTGGGCTAAGATTAATATGATGACCAATCTCCAGAGTCTTGATCTTAGTGATGCTATTGTAACCAAAATACCAGACCTTCAATTTAAGAAAACTGACGAGAAATGGCAGTTCCTTCACAAAATAGAATTGCCAAATATCCTGGAAATTATAGGAAATGATGCTTTCTATAAGTCACACGTAGAAACTCTGACATTCCCGTCTACATTGAAAGAAATTGGAAGTTTTGCTTTTTATGATTCAAAGATTACAGAGGCCATTCTTCCAGATAATATGACTAACATAGGAAAAGGTGCTTTTGAATATTGCCATTTTCTGGTATCTGTCAATTACCCAAATGGACTGAACTATGTGCCAGATAATTGCTTTTATAATTGCGAGAATCTGAATACCTTTGAATTACACAATGGAATAACACGAATCGGAGAGAGTGCCTTTGGTGGTACAAAAAACTTTAATGCTTCACTGCCAGAAACACTGACAACATTAGGTTGCGGTGCTTTCAGCAACGCAGGAACAGTCAATCTGGTCGTACCTGAAGCACTAACTGTTTGGGAAAAAAGTTCCTCTTCAAACAGCGGATTCTCCTCAAATAAAAAGTTAATCTCCGCCGAATTCCCAACATCCTTCTATCAAGTTGATGTCCGGGGAATATTGGACTATTGTGAAAAACTGGAAACCGTAACATTCAAATCTCCCACGGTAGTTGCTGGGGAATATAAAAACAGTTTCCTGTATGGTTGCACATCACCTAACCTGACACTCAGAGTGCCGTCCTTCCTTGTAAACTCATATAAGTTGGACGAATACTGGTACAACTATAACATAGAAGGTTTCAACACCGCAGACATTAAGGACTGGAATGTAAGGGGCAACCTGGTTCTTAACAACCGCGAGCGTATAGATGGTACACCTAATCTTATCATTTCCAAAACTGGTTCTGTAAAAATTAATGGAGAAAACGAACAGAATATAGACAATTTGGAAATAAATGTGGATCATGTTACAAGAATTAAAGACGAAGTAACAAAAGAATACGACTATGCCTTCGGCAACATGCTTGTGAACAATGATGCCACAACTATCAGTGGAGAATGTGTTCACCATCATAAGGTTGATGCCAAGAAATGGTATTTCGTCAGCCTACCCTTCGACATTAAGGTAAACGAAATTACAAACAACTCCGAAGCAAGAATGGCATTCCGCTACTATGACGGTGCTACACGTGCATCCGAGGGTGTGGTGGGCAACTGGAAGGACTATGCCGAAGATGCCGTTATTGAGGCTGGTACCGGCTTTATCGTACAGACAAGCGTAGCAACTACACTGACCTTCCGTGCATTGGACAACGAGAGCAAGCAGAACATCGTTTCCAACGAGGAGTTCAAGAAGGCTCTGGCTACAAATGCATCCGAAAGTTTGTCCGACAAGGGTTGGAATCTGGTGGGCAATCCCTGGCAGTGCTACTTCAACATACACACGCTGAACTTCACCGCCCCCATCACCGTGTACGATGTGTACAACAAGACATACGCCGCATACTCTATCATTGACGACGACTATGCCATCCGTCCCAATGAGGCGTTCTTCGTTCAATGTCCTGAAGGAACTGAGTTTATTTCCTTCCCCCAAAACGGCCGTCAGTTGACAAACGTGATTACCAACCAGTCTGCGGCGCGTCCCATGTACTCACAGGCTTCAAGCCGTCAGCTTATAGACATTACCGTCAGCGCAGACAAGTATACCGACAAGACACGTGTGGTACTGAACGAGACTTCTACTCTTGGATACGAGACCAGTTATGATGCATGCAAGTTCATGACCATGGAGAATGGTGTTCCACAGATCTATACCATAGACAGCGAGGAAACGGAATATGCCATCAACGAACGTCCTCTGGACAAGGGCATCGTGAAACTGGGTGTAGTGGTATCAACAAGCGGCACACACAGAATCAGTATGCCACGCAATGAGGCTGGTTCTGTCATACTGATTGACCACAAGGCTGGAGTGAAGTACGACCTGTCAAAGGGTGACTATGAATTTACCGCTGAAGCAGGCACATACAACTCTCGCTTCACCCTGAACATCACCAGCTCTTCTGAAACCGGCATCGAAGATGCAGAAATGGCAGAGGGAGCTTTGGAATGTGACGGCAACAACATTCTGGTGAACGGAATAAAGGGCAATGTTTCCGTATATACGGTGGACGGCCGCAAGGTGGCAGAAACCTACAGCAACGGAAACGTATCGTTCAACAATATGCCTCAGGGCATATACATCGTACGCACAGTACAAGGAACAGGAAAAGTAACCGTAAAGTAAAAATCATGCAACTATGAAAAGAACAAGATATTTGTCCTTTCTGGCGATGTTGCTCTGCTGTCTTGTCGCTTGGGGACAAGATGACTTTAACCCTACCAGCCCAACGGAACCCGGTGTGCCTCCAAGAAAACTGACTCTGAAGGCAAACCCGTCGGACGGCGGCACGGTATATGGTAGCGGACGATACGTCCCTGGCACAACCGTTGGCGTACGTGTTTCGAATGCTGCCGGATTCGTGTTCGAAAACTGGACAGATGAAGAAGGCAACGTGGTATCCGAAAGCGATTCATATAACCTGATAAAAGGAAACCGTGATGAGGTGCTGACAGCCAACTTCACCTTCAAGCCCGACGGTCCCGAAGAACCCGACGACCCGAAACTGATCCAATACTTCCGCCTGACACTGGCCGCCGAAACCGGCGGCACAGTGAGCGGTGGTGGCAAATATCAGGCTGGCAGGAACATATACCTGAGAGCAGACGCCGAGGAAGGGTTCAGATTTGTAAACTGGACAAACACGAAAGATGAGGTCGTATCGACAGAGGAAGACTTCTATTATACGACAACAGCGGAAAACGAGACCCTTACCGCTCATTTCGCATTTGATCCCAATAACCCGAACGAACCCACAGATCCCATTCTCAGACACAACATCACCGTTACAACGGAAGATGGCGGTACAGTCAGTGTCGGGGAAAAGCGCCTGCTGGAGGGTCGCAGCACTACCCTGCAAGCCGTGGCAAACGACGGATATGTCTTCGTGGGATGGTACCTGAACGACGAACTGTATACCACACTGAATTCTTTCTCTTACACAATGGGCAAGGAGAACGTGGAGTTCGTGGCAGTATTCAAGTTCGCTCCAGCTTCACCCTACGAACCTTCAATGCCCAAAGACAAGAAGTATGCCTTCTATCTGATGACAGTGAATGGCAAACCCGGAGATATCCTGGATGTCCCTCTGGTACTGTCAAATCTTGAAGACCTGTACGACATGACGTTCCAGATAACCTTCCCCTTGGGACTTGAGCCGGATCTGGAGGAAATCTACTTGTCGGAAAAGGCAGTAGGATACGACGTATCAATGACCGCGGTGGACGACACGACATATATGTTCTCCATGATTGGCGGTATGGTGGCGGCCACGAGTACCGAGTTGTTGCGTTTCCGTGTAAAGGTGGCCGATGACTATACTACAGGAACTTCGGGGCGTGTGAAGATTAACCAGGTTTCCGTAACGGAAGCCGATGGTAACCATTTGACTGCTTCTACACGAAACGGACGTATAGCAATATACAAACGTGGAGATACCAACGGCGACAATGTGGTGAACATTACAGACGCAATGAACATGATTACCAACGTGCTGGAACAAAAGACCAGCGTGTTCATCAAGGAGGTGTCTGATCTGAACGGAGATGATGAAATCAACGTTACTGATGCCATGGGAGTAGTGAACATTGCATTGGAAGAAGAATAGTGTAAACAAGTATCAACATGAAGAAATTGATAATAGCACTCGTATGTATGGCTTCAGCAGGCTTTTTGCATGCTGAAGATGCCATACAGGTCGTTCCTTTTGAAACAAAGGCCGGCGCCAATGTAGACGATGCGAAATACTTTAGCATTGCCATGAACAATGCTTCGGCAGAGATATGGGCCTTGCAGTTTGACCTGCTTTTGCCAGAAGGAATGAAGATAGACGACGAAAGCGGATACGATCCTTTTGTATTAATCAAAGAACGCTTTCCCCATACCACCGGTCGCGGAGGAGCAATAACGTGGAAACACACCGTATACTATGATTTGCTGGAAAGCGGCTGGTACCGTATTATCGTCTTTACATCAGAAGCAGAACGTATAATTGGCAATAGCGGAGAATTGCTGAATATATATTATCTGACTGATGAGAATATGCAACCAGGTCTGTATCCTATATATATAAAAGGTGCAGTGCTGACGATTACCGGCGACAGCGACATCAAACCTATGGAGTCGACTTCGTATTGCCGGATAGGCGAATCACCCCTGAAATCAGAAAAAAAGGTGGACCTGAATGACTTTACCGGCCATATCCCCTCCTGGGTGGTGGAAAGCATGAATGCAGACCTTGCAAGCAACATGGCAACCGAAGTGTATCTGGAAAATGCAGATGCACTGGGTGCGACGCTGGAAACAGCCAATAAAAACACTCTGTATTATGTGAAGGCCGGTTCTGAGGCAGCACAACAGTTGGATGGCAAGAGCGTAGTTGAAACTGACGGCATAAGCAGCAGTTGCGAGAATCTGTACCTGTTTGACGGAGAATATCCCTTCTCAAACTCCTCTGCAATAACTGGCAAGAAGGCACATTTTGACCGTACATTCATCAAGGAATACTGGTCCACGGTGTGCCTGCCGTTTGATGTGTTAGAAGAACAGGTGTTGCAGTTGAAGAGTGAAGGCGTCAGGATTGAGCAACCTACCTCTTATAGCGGCAATTCGCTTATGTTCTCTGGGGTTGATGCAATGGTTGCCAATACGCCATATATAGTGAAATGCAATAGTGAGCAGACTCCGTTCGGTGAGTTGGAGATAACATCTATTGCCTCAACTGAAAACGTAAATGATGTTGTTCTTGACCAGATACAGTTCAAAGGATGCTATGAAACCGCAATCTTGAACTCTGATGAAACAACAGCATACTACGTTTTCAACTCTGCCACAGGAGAGTTCGTCAAGGTGGGCAGGAACGGCAAGGTTCCCCCCTTCCGTGCATACATTCAACTGACGTCAGATTCTGCTCCGGCAGGAATACGTGTAAGGCATGGGAATGAAGAAACCGGAATTGATTCTGTCCGGAACAACGATAAGAAATGTTCCGATACTTACAACGTATGTGGACATCTTGTTAAAAAGGAGTTTGGCTCTTCCAAAACTGATACCAAACTGGAGAAGGGTATTTATATCATCAATAATCGCAAAGTTATAATAAAATAGGAAAATGAGATATATTAAACCCCAAACAAAATGGATAGAGGTAGAACCTATGATGTTAGCAAGTTCTTCCGCAGAATTCAATTTGGATGACGTAGATACGGAGGACGATGTAGTCGCAGGTTCTCGCACAGGTTTTATTGGCAATAGAAGAAATATATGGGACGAGGGATGGTAAAACTTTATTGATACCGCAACTTTAACATACACTTAAACCATATCGGTCATTAGGGACTGCAACAGCGATTCTGTTGCGTTTCTAATGACCGATTTGGGTTATATATGACATAGTGCAGTTCCTAAATCCTTGAGCAGTATAGAGGGCGTATATAATAGACTTGATTTCTACTCCAACCCGTTAGGATGTTTCTCTACAGACAAAATCATGAAATCTCCTCCAACGTGCGCATTACAAAATCGCGCTCCTTCATGCGCGGGTGGGGTAGGGTGAGTTCGGGAGTGCTGATGGTGATGTCATCGTAAGTGAGGAGGTCGATGTCGATGGTGCGGTCAAAGTGTTGAAGTATGCCGTCAGCATAAGTGCTTTTTTTTGTGCGACCGAGTTCTTCCTCTATCTTCTGCGTTTCACGGAGGCAGGCCATGGGCGACATCATGGTGTGCACCAGGCATACGAGGTTTATGAACTTGTTGGTACTGGAGAATCCAACAGGCTCTGTTTCCATGGAAGAGGATACCCTATAGACAGAACCCACGCGCTCATCGATGAGTGCGAGGGCTCTGCGTAGGTTCTCTTCCCTGTTGCCCAGGTTGGAACCAAGGGCGAGGTAGAGTTTGTGTGTCATCTATATTGTTTTTATATATAGGTGGTGGAGGTTAATCGTTAAGTATGAGCATGGCATCGCCGAAGGTGCCGAAACGGTAGCGGCGCGAAGGGTCGCTCTCGTTGTAGCGCATGGCTTCCTTGTAGGCCTTCATCACCAGATCGTATCCGCCATAGGCGGCGGTGAGCATGAGCATGGTGCTGAGTGGACTGTAGAAGTTGGCCACCATGGCATCGGCTATGTGGAAGTCGTATGGGGGAATGATGAACTTGTTGGTCCATCCGTCGTAGGGCTTCAGGTTGTTGTCGGCACTGACAGCTGTTTCCAATACCCTCTGTACGGTTGTGCCCACTGCAACTATACGATGACCGTTCTTCTTGGCATTGTTGATGATATCGCAGGCCTCCTGTGTGACGTGCATCTCCTCGCTGTCGGTCTTATGCTTGGTGAGGTCTTCCACATCGATGCTACGGAAGCATCCCAGTCCGCAATGAAGGGTGACGAAAGCCTGATCAATACCCTTGATTTCCATCATCTTAAGCAGTTGGGGTGAGAAGTGCAGGCCCGAGATGGGTGCGGTGACAGCACCTTCATTCTTGGCAAAGACGGTTTGGAAGTCCTCCAGATCCTCGGGTTCGGAGGGACGGCTGATAATTTCCCTTGGCAGTGGAGCTTCTCCCAAAGCATAGAGAGCATGCTTGAACTCATCGTGTGGTCCATCATAGAGGAAGCGTAGTGTGCGTCCGCGACTGGTGGTATTGTCTATAACTTCTGCCACCATGCTGTCGTCCTCGCCGAAGTAGAGTTTATTGCCTATACGTATTTTGCGGGCGGGGTCTACCAGCACGTCCCAAAGGCGCATGTCAGCATTCAGTTCCCTGAGCAGGAACACCTCAATCTTGGCACCGGTCTTTTCCTTGTTGCCATAGAGGCGTGCAGGGAAAACCTTGGTGTCGTTGAAAACAAACACGTCCTTCTCGTCGAAGAATTTGATGATGTCGCGGAAGGATTCGCGATGCTCGATTACACCGCTCTTGGCGTGTACTACCATTAGGCGGCAATCGTCGCGATGGAAGTAGGGACGCTCTTCGTCGGGTCCGAATTCGCATGGATACTGTGCGATGCGCTCCTCCGGGAGGCGGTACTTGAACTGGGAAAGTTTCATATATTATAATATGTGTGGGTATGGTGTTATTGTTGTACTGTTTCTTTGGGAAGTGTCTCCAGCCATTGCTGGAAGGTCTCCATGGTGTGGCACTCCTCCACTCTATAATCTCCGATGCGTGTTCGGCGGAGTGCCGTGAGGTGTGCTCCAGACTCCAGTGCAAGACCGATGTCGCGTGCCAGGGCACGGATGTATGTACCCTTGCTGCACACCACACGGATAGTGGCTTGCATGTTGGAGGGGTTGAACTCCTGCAGCTCTATCTCATCGATGACCAGAACCTTGGCTTTCAGTTCCACCTCCTTGCCCTGGCGAGCCAGGTCGTATGCTCTCTTGCCATCCACTTTGCATGCAGAGTATGAAGGTGGAACCTGCTCAATGCGGCCGATGAAACGGGTCAGGGCTTGTTCTATAGTGTCTTGGCTGATGTGCTCGGTAGGGTAGGTGGCATCTACGGGAGTTTCCAGGTCGAAACTTGGAGTCGTTGCACCCAACTGCAATGTTGCTACGTACTCCTTGGTCTTGGCCTGCAGAGTGTCTATTTGCTTTGTGGCTTTGCCAGTGCATATAATCAGTACACCTGTTGCCAATGGGTCGAGAGTGCCGGCATGCCCAACCTTCAGCTTCTTTTCTCCTATGTGCTTGCACAGGAGATATCGCACCTTGCTCACCAGACCGAAGGAAGTCCACTCAAGGGGTTTGTCGAAGGAAAGTATGGTTCCGCTTTTGAAGTCCATTCAAAGGTGAGTTTAGAGGGTTACATGATTTGCAGATCGAATCCGGCAGCCATCATAACCAGGATGAGGCCACCCACTATGATGCGGTACCAACCGAAGGCCTTGAAACCATATTTCTGGACATACTTGATGAAACCTTTTATGGCGAGCATTGCCACGATGAATGCCACGGCATTGCCCACGATGAGGGTAGTCATGTTGTCAATGATCATATCCATACCTCCTGTTTTCAGGATCTTATACACCTTGTAGAGTGTGGCGCCGAACATGGTTGGTACGGCCAGGAAGAAGGAGATTTCTGCCGCCGCCTTGCGGGTAAGGCCCTGCGACATGCCACCTACGATGGTTGCCATGGAACGCGATACACCTGGTATCATGGAGATGCACTGGAACAGGCCCACCATGAAGGCACGTTTTTCGGTGAAGGACGTGTCCTCGCTGCCCTTGTTGAATATCTTATCGCAGAAGAGCATGAAGATACCTCCGAGCACAAGCATTACTGCCACTACGCCTACGCTTTCCAGCATGGCATCAATGGCATCGCTGAACAGCAGACCCAGAACGGCTGCAGGAATGAAAGCAACAAAGAGTTTCCAGTAGAAGTCGAAGGTGTGCAGAAGGCGTTTCACGCATCCTGCTCCTTCTGGTGCCGGTGTGTGGTTCAGCTGGAAGAAGCGCTTCCAGTACAGGACCACAACGGAAAGGATTGCACCGAACTGGATGATGAAGGTGAAGGCCTTGACAAACTCGGTGCTTTCTACACCCAGAAGGTTCTGTGCTATAATCATGTGACCAGTGGAGGATACGGGCAGGAACTCGGTTAGTCCTTCCACTATAGCAATAATGATGGTTTCCAATATAGTCATAGCGGTACAGTATTACTTATTCTTTGATTTGGCCATGATGCCGAAGATGATGAATATGAATCCGACAAAGCAGACTGCAGGGGCAACTTTGATACGTCGTACGCTGAAAATGTCGGGATTGAAAGCTTCTTCGGTACTGCCGCTGCCACTCATGAGGATCATGCCGGTTATGATGATAACCATGCCGATGGCAAGCAGAATGTAGTTCTTTTTAGTAAATGCCAGATTGTTCATTGTTTATGCTTGTGTGTAGGTGTGTATATTATCTGTAAAGGTCTTTTTCGCCCATCCAGAGGAAACGTGTCACGCTGATGTATGTACAGGTCTGGGTTATGACCAGTGCAAAGGCAAGTACGCTGACAGACATGATGATGATATTGCGCTGGGGCACGAACTGTGCCAGACCATGGTCGTAACGTACCATCCACAGGATCAGGGACACAAGTATGCCGTCGGCTATGATGGTGGCTATAAGTCCCATTCTGAGACTGCGCATCATGAATGGTCGGCGTATGAATCCCCAACTGGCACCTACCAGTTTCATGTTGTTTATGAGGAAGCGGTGACTGTATACGCTCAGGTGGACGGTATTCTTTATCAGGCTGATGCTTATGACGGTTAGCATGGCAGTAATGGCCAGCAGGACAAGAGTGATAGTGTTCAGGTTACGGTTCAGACTCTCTACAAGTTCCTTCTGGTATATAACATCGATGATCGCCTCTTCACCGCCTAATTCTTCCACAATCCATTGTAGGCTGTCGCTGCAAACGTATTCCGCCTTCAGTTTCAGTTCCATGGAAATGCTGAACGGATTCTTGTCCAATAGTTCCCTGGGGTCTATACCCATGGCCTCCACCTGCTCCTCGAGAGCCTGCTCGCTGCTGATATAGGTGATGTGGTGGATGTACGGTCTCTTCGCTATTTCGTCTTCTATGGCGTGTGCCTCCACAGGAGTGGTTCCGTCTGCCATAACTACAGTAATTGTCAGGTCTTGGTGCACATAGTCGCGAATCTCCTTTGCCGTTAGCACGAAGATTACCAGCACACCCATCAGTGTCAGAACCATAGTGGTGCTGATGGTGCTGGTCAGGAACTGCCAGTGCAGTACGGCTCTTCTTTTCATACCTCTATACCTTTCAGTGTGGCGCTGGAACTTTCGGTTATCCTTACTCTCACTGTTTCGCCTATACGGTGGTTGCCTCGGTCTATGATAACTACCTTGTTTTGCTCCGTGCGGCCGAACAATTGTTCGCGACTGCGCTTGCTAGTGCCTTCAAGCAGTACGTCGTATTCCTTGCCCACGCACTGACGGTTGCACTCGGCAGAGAGTTCGTTCTGCAGCGCAATGAGTTCGTTCAAGCGGCGTATCTTCACCTCCTCTGGGATGTCGTCGGGGAAGTGTTTACTTGCATAGGTGCCGGGGCGCTCGCTGTACTTGAACATGAAGGAAGAGTCGTACTGGCACAGGCGCATCAGAGTGAGGCTTTCCTGGTGCTCTTCCTCGGTCTCGCTGCAATATCCGGCAAAGATGTCTGTTGATATGGCACACTCTGGAATGATACGTCGTATGGCAGCCACACGGTCCAGGTACCATTCGCGGGTGTATTTGCGGTTCATCAGTTTCAGTATGCGGTTGCTTCCGCTCTGTACCGGCAGATGAATGTGCTTGCACACGTTGGGCTCCTCGGCAATGACGTGCAGTGTCTCGTCGCTCATGTCCTTGGGATGGGATGTGGTAAACCTTACACGCATGTTGGGTACGGCTTGTGCCACAAGGCGTAGGAGTTTGGGGAAATCGGTCTCGCCATAGGAGTAGCTGTTCACATTCTGCCCGAGCAGCGTAACCTCCTTGAAGTTTCTTGCCTGCAGGTCGCGACACTCCTTGAGTATGCTCTCCACGTCGCGACTGCGTTCGCGTCCTCTGGTATAGGGCACGATACAATAGTGGCAGAAATTGTTGCATCCGCGCATTATGCTTACGAAACCTCCTATGTGGCCTGTGTGCAGACGTTGTGGTATGATGTCGCTATAAGTTTCCGTCAGTGACAGTTCCACATCCATGGCCTTCTGTCCGCACTCGGCCTGTGCTATGAGGTCGGGCAGTGCCATGTAGCTGTCGGGACCTGCCACCAGGTCGACACCATACTCCTGGATGAGTTTCTCCTTCACGCGCTCTGCCATACAACCTATAACACCAATGATAAGTCTGTGGTCGGCACCGCGCTTTTTCTGTTGGCTATGCAGGAATTCCAGTCGTGACAGAATCTTCTGCTCGGCATTGTCCCTGACGCTGCATGTGTTCAGGAATACGGCATCTGCCGCTTCCAGGTCCTCGCAAACTTCATAACCTGCCATGTCCATTATGGAGGCAACAACTTCGCTGTCGGCCACGTTCATCTGGCATCCGTATGTCTCTATAAGGAGTTTCTTCATGTTTCTTTTCTTAGCATAAAAGGGAGGTTCGCCTTGGGGCGACCTCCCTTGATGGTGGTTGGGCTATCCGGGCTCGAACCAGAACAAAGACGACCAAAATGTCTTGTGCTACCATTACACCATAGCCCAATCCTATACAAATCATAGCCTCGGGGGCTTACATTTGCGGTTGCAAAGGTACAAAAAAATATTCAGTATCATGCTCTCGGTACATGATTATTTTGTTTCCGGAGCTTTATTTTGCCTTTTGTACCGTTATTTACAGCTTTCTATAGGTTCCCATTCGGGAGGAGAGGTTGAAACCTATTTGACAATGATCAGGAAGTATTTCTTCTTGCCCTGCTGTGCAAGGATATACTTGTCGTTCAGCAGGTCTGCCTCGGTCAGTGCCTGGTCGAAGGCGGTGAGCTTTTCCTTATTGATGGAGACGCCGCCACCCTGTGTCAGCTTGCGCATCTCGCCCTTTGAGGGGAAGCAGGAAGTCTCGCCTGCCAGAAGGTCTACGGCCTTGATGCCTTCGCCCTTGAGCAGTTCGCGACTAACCTCGTACTGGGGAACACCAGCAAATACGTCAAGCAGGGTTGCCTCGTCCAATTTGGAAAGACCTTCCTTTGTTGCCTTGCCGAAAAGAATGTTGCTTGCCTCAACAGCCGCCTCGTAGTCCTCGCGGGAGTGAACCATGCAGGTTACCTCCTCTGCAAGGCGCTTCTGCAGGATGCGCAAGCCGGGGTCCTGACTGTGCTCGGCAACAAGGTTGTCGATGGTTTCCTTGTCCAATGAAGTGAAAATCTTGATGTAGCGCTCTGCGTCCTCATCGCCTACGTTCAACCAGAACTGGTAGAAGGCATAGGGAGTGGTGCGGTTGCGGTCCAGCCAGATGTTGCCCTTCTCGGTCTTGCCGAACTTCTTGCCGTCGGCCTTGGTAATCAAGGGGCAGGTCAATGCAAATGCACTGTTCTCGCTACCCAGTTTGCGGCGGATAAGCTCTGTACCGGTGGTGATGTTGCCCCACTGGTCGGAACCACCCATTTGCAGACGGCAGTTCTTCTCCTGATAGAGGTGCAGGAAGTCATAACCCTGTAGCAACTGGTATGTGAATTCAGTAAAGGACATGCCATCCTGGAACTCTCCGTTCAGACGACGCTTGACGCTGTCTTTTGCCATCATGTAGTTTACTGTGATGC
>JAFYVX010000168.1 GCA_017558255.1 Bacteroidaceae bacterium | reverse complement strand
CGATCCCGAAAGTGCCGTCAAGGTAAAGATCAGCAAACTGGAACTGACAGAAGCCCGTCTGGACGAGACAATACCCCTGTCATGGCTTCCCGTGCCCACAGCCACCGCAGAGCACACCTATAGCGAACAGGGGCTTCTGACCGGTACGAAACTCACATTCAGCAATGCCTATCCCGAGATGAGCTGGGAAGCACGTATCTCCAACGAGGCTGGCGATACGGTAAGAAGAGTAAAGGGCACTGGTGCCCTCGTTTCCGAGTATACCGACTCCAAGGAATGGCCCTACCTTATGGCAGGCAAGTACAAGGCAACCTATTTCCTGCACACCGAAGGCAGTGTGGACAAGGTCAGCAGCCGTGAGTTCCTCATCAATGCACCTCAGTTGGAGGTTACCTTTGGCGGCTACACTTCGCATAGTCTGTACGAAGAGGGCAACATCACTGCTGCAAACCAGTCGGACGGGCACACAATCTACAGTCCTCAGATAGTGGTGAAGATAGCTCCGGAACTTATCGCCATGAAGAAGTACGGTTATCAGATGGAATACACGTTCAACGAAGAAATTTCCAATTCCGAGCAGAATACCGTTACGTTGAACACAGTAAAACTCACGGCAAGACCCCAACCATATGTTATGAGCGCCGATGTAGTGTTCGATGGTGTCCGCGTTCAGAAGAGCAGAAATTTCGTGCTCACAGGCATACCCTTCCATTTCGAACCACCAACCACCGACACATGGGAGAAAACCGGTAATGTGGAGAACAAGAGCGGCTATGTACGTTTCGGTCATATGAGCGACGGTGCGCAGAACCTCAGATACAAGGAAATAGCCGTTCCTGCAGGAACAAAATTGTCCTTGGACTATAAGTTCATGGTTACTGGCGACGTAAAGAATACCTTTACCATCTATGCAGGCGAGCAGGCCCTTGTTAGCGCATCGGCATCGGCATGGGCAGAGGAAAATCGTGAAGGTACAGAACCATTTACTCTGTCATCTGCCATTACGGTAGTAAGGTGCACCAACAGTTATGGCGCCGGTCTCAGTTACACCGACCTCTACCGTGTTGGCATGAAGTACAGACAACAATAATACGGGATTATACGAAAATGAAACATTACCTTATTTATATATATGTAGTTCTCCTTGCTCTGGTTTCCTGTACCAACGAGCCTGAACCAAAAGGTAGCGGTACGCTTTCCTTTGCAAGTATTACCCGAACAGGTGCCAATGCCGCAGAGGGCATTGACCAGGACCTTGCAATCAGGGTTTTGGATAGCAATGGAGATGTCTTCGTAGAATATCCTGCAGGGGGAATCCCACGCAAGATTGTACTTGAGACGGGTAAGTTCACCATTCAGGCATATACCGAGAATCAGGACACCTGGCATACCGAGAACAACGGACAGGGCGCACCATGCTACTTCGGTTCCATTGAAGTGGACGTGGAATACGACTATGTCACAACCATCAGCATGGAAGTTCCCATCGTCAACTATGCCGTTACACTAACCCTTCCTGACTTGTTTGAAGACCTGTTCAAGTCATACTCCTTTGCCTTGAGTAGCGGCACAAGGACAGTGAACATAAAGGAAGGCGAGAAAGCCTACTTCAGTGTGGCCGATGGAGGTTTCACCTACAAGCTTTCTGCCACGAATACCGATAACGTAAGTCATTCCACCACTCCCATCACCTACAGGAATGTGGAAGCCGGCAAACTCTACAACATGACGTACTACTATGGTACAGATGCCAACTCAGGCGATCTCGACATAGAAATTACGGATGACATGGAAACCGAGGACGTACCGGTGGAGTGAGGAATAGCGATAGCCCACTCTCCGTCGATATAATAATGATTAAACTATAAGATGCGACACACATTCAAATACATATGCATGGTGCTTACCGCCTTCCTGGCATCTTCCTGCCTGAACACAGAAGACTTCTGGCAGGAAGAAGAGCCTGCTGTGGAATATGGTAACGTGGAACTGAGTTTCAACGGCACCACACGTGCAACCACTACAACCATCTCTCCAGAGGAAGCAAAGAATTTTCTTATTACAGTCACCCAGGGCGACAGGATTCTGCGTGGTCCGCAGACATTGGCCACGATGAACTTGCGTTTTCCTGTAGGACAGGGATATCAGGTATTTGCAGAAAGCTGTAGCGAGTACGATGCCGAGTTTGGCAATGACCAGTGGGGGCAGAAACGTTTTACCGGCATTTCAGAGGAATTTGGTGTCAACAAGGGCGAGACTACAAAGGCAAGTGTTGGTATGAGTGTAAGCAATGCTGCACTTTGTATGGTCATTGGTCCTTCGCTGGTTAACTATTTCAAGACCTCTTGTACCATTTCTGTCACTGATGGCGACAGGACTTTGGAGTGGAACTACGACATTGCCGGCAAGGATGAGAATGGCGTGGTTACTGATGGCAAGATAGCATATTTCAATACAGATGAAACAGGTTACTGTACCTTACACTACACCATCAAAGCAAGTTCTGAGGGTAATATAACCGACATGGATGGTACTCTTACCTTGACTCGTGCCAAGATGTCAAGACTGCGTTTGGAACTTGAGTCAGGCAATTACACCTTCGATGTCAGCGTTAACCAAGACGACCTTTATATTGACGACAACCTTTCTGTTACTCCTGATGACGTAACATCCGACGATGGAGCAACAGATGCAGTTGGCGGTAACGATGAGTTTGGTACAGATAATAGCGAACCTGATTATGATCAGTATAATTAAAATGCTCTACACACACATACGCATATGCAACATACATTAAAATATTTCTTCCTTCTGCTGGCCGCATTCCAGTTCGCCTCGTGTCAGAACGAGGAACCGCTGCTTCCCAATGCGGAGAGTTCATTGGAGATAATAACTACCACAGAGCACACCACACGCACATCATTGCTTGAGGATGGCAAGACCGTAGTCTGGAACAATGGCGATGCAATTGCTGTATATGATATGGTGAGTGCCAAAAGGCAGTTCGTTGCAGAGGTGCAAGAGGGAATAACATACTTCAAGGGTAACATCACCCCTAAGTATAGTACTTTCCTTGCAGCTTACCCATATGATCTTGCAAACGATAATGTAGAACAGCAAACAATCGCCCTCACACTTCCTTCCGAGCAGACAGCGGTAAAGGGCAGTTTTGCTGACAATATCAATTTGTCAGTTGCTAAGGGTGAGCGCAACATAGATGGCAGCCCCTCCCAGGTGCGCTTCCGCAATGTGTGTCAGTTGTTCAAGTTTCAAATTCCATCGTATATTGATGGTCGTATAGCAAAGATCGTTTTCTCTGCCGAGCAGAACATAGCCGGTCAGTTGTCTGTTCAGTACACTGATGCAGAACCCGTAGTGACCCTTGGCGAACAGGCATCCACAGCCTTAACGCTTCTGCCGCCATCTGGCAGCACAACCTTTGCCGAGGGAACTTACTACTTTGTACTTGCACCTGTTCAGGTCAATGGTTTTACCCTCACGCTTACAGATATCAACGGAAAGGTATATTCACAGCGCAGCAACAGCAGTTTGGGCGGTAGCAGAGGTGTGGTCTATAGTCTTGGCAAACTGGATTTGATAGAGGTCCCATCCGTTACTGCTGTGCATTTCTATTCCGGCGGTGTGCTTCAGGGCACTGATGTCACCTTGTCAGCGCCAGTGTCGGACAAGGAATGGTCTGCAACAATCAAGAATGCCCAAGGTGTTACGGTGCGCACTCTCTCTTCTGCCACAGGAGCCTTGAAGTCAGAGCATACCGATGCTTCCTGGCCTTATCTGCCTAAGGGCACATACACTGTTGACTACAACTACACAACTGCCAACGGCAAGCTTATGCAGGCCTCAACTGCGTTTATGGTAACGCAGAATCCTACCTTTGGTGTTAGTCAGGCAGCAGCAAGCAGCTATACCTACTATGCCGGGGATGGTGTTGAGAGGAATGTGAACAGGGCAAATGGTTTGGATGCATATACCGTCACTGCCATCAGCACTTCTGTAACAGGTATCTCTTCCAAGATTCTTGAGAACAGCAACTATCAGGTTACATATACCAACGATTTCAGTGGCAGTATTACAGCCTCAAGCAATAGCACTGTTACTTATGCCGACCGCAAATACACATCAACCGGTGCATATACTCTCGGTGCTACTGCAACTTTCGATGGCGTGACAAAGTCCGGTAGCAAGAATATTCATATCACAGGTTTGCCTTATACCGCCGCACCTCCCACCGATGCCGAATGGGATGGCGATGCCAACAACTGGAACTATTCAAAGAACGACCATGTCGGTGTTCGTGTTTATGGCAAGGAAATATCAAAGTCGTTCAATATCCCGGCAGATATCAATGTCAATGTAGAGCAGGATGTCGATGTGCATACATCTACGGTTGGCACTACCTATCAGCTTATAGTGGGTGGAGCGGTAGTTTTCGAACTTGAGGCAGGTGGTAAGGCTGCAAGCGAGAATTGTCATGAGGATAAGAACATATACCCTGGAACGCTTACAGTTTCTACCCCCAAGGTGGCTTGTAAGAACAGTTATGGTAATGCCCCCTTCTTTGAAACCTACGGCACACACCTGCTTGTTCGTAAAATAATAGTTAGGTACAGATAATCATGAGAAGAACACCTTATATATTTATATTAGCCCTGATAAGCCTGCTTGGCAGTTGCTCTGGCGAGATGCCGACACAGGAGCAGGGTAGTGGAGAAGGAAGATTCCACCTATCCATCATCACTGCCGCAGTTAGCACCGAGGATATTACTCGTGCTTCAGTGTTCGAGTTTGATACCGATACCTTCAAGGTTACGGTTACCGATGCCAAGGGACTGGAACTTATAACCAAAAAGGAGAACGCTCAGTTCACCGATGCCGACAGAACCCTGCCCACCGCCAATGACTACAAGATAGAGGTGGAGAGTTGTTCCGAATCTGAGGCCGTTGCCTACAACAATGCATGGGGTAAGGAAAGATTCTATGCACAGACCACGTTTGATATAGCAACAGACGAAACAACTCCCCTGGCATTGGAGTGCACAATGGTAAATGCAGGCCTGGTTGTTATCTTCGACAACTCCTTTGTCACTAAATTCCCCACCCATGCTGTCACCACTCAGGATGTACGCAATCTGGTATTCAAGAGTTCAGATGAATCTGCGGTGGCATATTACAACACCGATCAACCCACTGTGGTTGTATCTATTCGCCTTACAGGTTCTGCCGGCGGATGGAGCGACCGCATAGATATGACCAGAGATGTCCCCCTAACCAAGGGCAAGATAACCCGCCTTCGTGTGAAATACAACGATGGTACCAATACCGACAGCGATGTGGACATAGACATCGATACAGATACCAGCATGGGCGAAACCGATGACGAAGTAACGGTGAGTTAAAAGTTGAACGTGTAGCGATTAGCGTTTAGCGAATACCATAGGGACACGGCCAGTGTCCGCCTTTTCTATGCAAACAATCAAATAACAATAATAACGACAATAATTATGAAGAAGACAATCTTTAGCATCATGGCCCTTGCAATGGCTATGGTTTCATGTACAAACGAAGAGATTATTACACCTGCAGAGCAGTATGGTTACATTAATGTAAATGTTACCAACGAACCCTTGGAGGAAAACGTAGCCCAGACAAGAGCAACAGTAGCAGACTATAAAACATGGGTCGTAACAGCAGGTGATATAGATTTAACAAAGGACAACAAAGTTCCTGCTGGAACATATAAAGTCACAGCTAAAAGTCACACAAATATGGATGCTGCTCTGGCATTAGAAGATAAGTGGGGTGTAGCATACTATGAGGGGTCGGCAGAGAATATCGTAGTAGCAGCCGGTCAAACAGCTACAGCTGAAATTAGTTGTGGTAAGGCGAAGAATGGACGTATTACTACTTCATTTAATTTGGCAGAAGTGTTTACAGATGTAAGCATCGAAGTTGGAAGAGAGTTGACTTTTAATAAAGATAACCAAAGTAAAAAGGCATATTTTGAACCAGGTGAGGTTTCTTACACTTTGAAATATAAATATAATGGTAGTGAAGAAAAAAGCATACCAGGAGCAGTAACTGTTGCTGCAGGTACAGAGCATATCATCAGCGTTTCTTCTAACAGCAATGGTACTATTACTGTGAACATTACATACGATGATACCTTCGCTGACGGTGATGACCAGAACATAAACTTTGATGCAGCAACAGGCAATCAGGCATAACAATTGGTTCAACCGTATGGACATTAAGGCGCATACAATAAGAAACTGATTGGAGGTTTCTTATCTCCAACGAGATTGCGTTTAATGCTTTTTCTTTGATAAATGAACAAATTTCAAAACATATTTTGCATCCTTGCCGTGCTTGCCTTTGGTATGCTCGGCTCAGGATGCAGCAATGAAGACTCACAGGTGGAGGTTCCCGAACCAATGGGAATCCTCTGCCTCAATATGTCTTCGGACGAGGTATATGTCCAGGCTGGTACTCGTGCCGTGCAGACATTGACGGACTGGAGTGGATTCCAGTTCACCCTGGACAATGGCACAGCCTCTACACCATTGGTCTTTAATAATGGCAGAGCTTCTGTGGCTGTAGGAACATATACTCTTCATGCTACAAATTCTGCATCCGTGGACAATGGATATTCTGGCGCTTTGTACAGCGGGGCAGAAACATTCTCTATCAATGCCGGAGAGCAAAAGGCAGTAACTCTGTCCCTTGGCAAACCCAAGAACAGCAAGGTAACCGTGTCCCTTTCCTCTGATTTCGCAGAAAAATATGATCTGAAGACTCTGACCCTCAACGACGGCACAAGAGACATCACAATCTCCTCTGTGGCGCAACCGGCATACTTCCCCACCTCTGCATCACAGCTCACCTACACCCTCGTGGCAGATGCCAAGGCAGGAAGCCTTGTACAGGACATCACCTCTGCCACAGGTTCCGTAACCATAGATGCCGGCAAGCACACCACACTGAATCTGCAGATAAACCCCATAGACCCCAGCCTGGTAGTGATAGAAACAGATACAGACTATAATGGGCAGTTCCAGTAAATCATAGAGAATATAGTTTATCTAGTCCATCTAGTCTGTCTAGTACTACTAGTTGATTATAGTCCTTCTAAAAACACGATAAAATCAAATCACCCTATGCCCGCTCACCATTTCCTTCGCCGTCAGCCAAATTGGGAAGACCTCTATTTCTACAAGAAAGCAGACGTTCTCTACCAACTGACGTTCGCCTTCACCAAGCGGTTCCTGAAGGTAGGCGATCGTACCATAGACCAGATGGTGCAGGGAGCAAGGTCTGGCAAGCAGAACATAGTGGAAGATTTTGCCGATGGCGTCAGTTCCACGGAAATGGAGATAAAACTCCTAAATGTTGCACGAGGCAGCATCAAGGAACTGAAAGAAGATTACGAAGACTACCTCACCACTCGCAAGCTCTGCAAATGGGACGACCATCATCCACGCTTTGCCCCTATGCTGGAATATTGCCGCCAGCACAACAATCAGGAGGACTATAGCGATATGTACTACAAGGCAACGGACGAGGAACTGGCAAATATTGCTCTCACCCTCTGCCGGCAGGTGGATAAGATGATGACCACCTACCTTGAGCAACTGGAGCAGACCTTCATAGAAGAAGGCGGTATAAAGGAACGCATGACGGCAGCCCGCCTGGGCCGCCGACAAACCCAAAACGAAACCATAGAGGCGCAAGCCCACGAAATAGAACTATTAAAGAAACGCATACAATACCTGGAAGAGGAACTGAGGAGATACAGGGAACAGTAAACACTGCCCACTGGATTAACCAGACTTTCTATGGGTTCTATACCTTATAGAGATTATAGAAAGACTAGGCATACTAGAAAACCTAGTATACCTAAAAATCCCACCCCTCCCTCACCACAAAGATAGAACAGAGACATGAAGCAAAAGCTACTATATATATTATTCATGATTACCGCCCTGCTGGGTGGTAATGCCGAGGCGTGGGCGCAGACTACGAGTTATGTGTGCAATGATGCTAATCAAAGGGAATGGAGCACTATAAATAATAGTGGCAACTATAACATTTCTGGACCGGCAAGGACATTGACATTTGAGGCGAAGAGAACCGCTATTTTGGGTTTTACCAATACAAGTAATTTTTACGCAGAATATTCAACTGATGGCGGAAATAAATGGAATAAAGTACTGACATTAGATCTTCCCAAAAAAGATACATGGTATCAATTTTCGTGTGAATTACCATCAAACGCTAATTGTGTTCGAATGATAACTGAGACGGGTGCTACTGGTAAAAAACAAATTCGCAATGTCCAAGTCACCCGAGCCACCACCCTTTCTACAAGTACAACTTCACTTGATATGGGGTCGGTTAATATAGGTAATGCCGTTTCTAAAACAGTTAATGTAGATTATAACAATACAACCTACAATCAGACCCTTACAGGTTCTTGTGCTAACACAGCCTTTACCGTTACGTCTCGTTCTATGGGTGAATATGGAACAGCAACACCTGTTACCATAAATTTCAAGCCAACCACAGCAGGAACTCTTACAGAAACAATCACCCTCTCTATGGCTGGTAAAACAGTCACTTTCACAGTAACGGGTACAGCACTGGCTACATACAATTTCTCCGCACAGGCTTCTCCGAATAGTGCGAATTATGGTTCTGCATCTGCTTCGGTAGATAAGGCGACCATCACCTCTGCCAATAAGGCAGAATCTACAACAGCCACTTTCAATGCTACACCCAACGAGGGCTATGAGTTTGTTGGTTGGGGAGCTACAGAGGGTGCTACAAACTATGAGTCTACTGCCAATCCATATCAGACCAGTCTTTCAAACTCTGCCCACGCAACGACTACTACAAAGAAACTTTATGCCATATTCCGTCCTGTATTCCGATTTTCTGTTAGTGCAGAGAAAATCTACGACCATGGTTCGGTAAGTGCAAATGTTACAGAAAAGATATTGGGCGAGCCTACTGCCACCTCGGTATCCACACAAGCTACGTTCATTGCTACACCGAATGCCGGATGTACCTTTGAGGGATGGTATAGTGACAGGGAGCACACCCAGTTGGTTTCCAAGGACTTTAATTACACTTCAACCCTTACAAATAATACTGTAGGTTCAACATCCAGTCTTACGCTGTATGCGTGGTTCAAGTGTAACCAGACTATTAGTTGGGCAAATGACATTCAGGACTTCAATCTGATTCAAGGGACAACCGTTGATTGTTCTGCAAAGTCAGACAAGGCACTTGCAGTTCGCTACAGGAGTAGCAACGATGCTGTGGCAAGTGTGGATGAGAACGGTCAGGTAACTGCTAATGTCGCTTCAAACGAACAGGTTGTGATAACGGCATACCAAGAGGGTAATGACGAATTCAATGCAGCAACAGAAATAATACGTGCCTTCTATGTGCTGCAGAAATTGCAACCGGGATTTGAAGTGTCGGGCTTTTCTGGTGTAAGTCCCACGTTGAAAGTTGGAGATGTTCCATCCATCACATTGTTAAATGTTGATGGTGAGTTTACTTTCACATCTTCGGATAATACCGTAGTCAGCATCGCCAGAAATGGTGATGTATTGACTCTTACAGCATTGAAGGAGGGAACATCCAAGGTGGTATTGTCGCAACCAGCCAATAATACTCACAACGCAGCAAGTGCAGAGTATAATATCACTGTAGAACGCAATCAGGGTGGGCTTACTGTTTCTTTGCCAGAAGCGCTGAAGGTGGGTGAAACCGTGGCGGATTTCTGGAATACTAACAACAATGAAGTTCCTGTCGTTGTGGAAAGCAGTAACCCAAATGTTCTGTCATACGCAGATGGCATGCTCTCTGCTGTAGGCGAGGGAACGGCTGTAATAACCGTTTCGCAGGCAGAAAATGACAAGTGGGCTGGTGAGAGTCGTCAGCAAACGATAACCGTCAGCAAGGTGGCAAATACACTGGGCATTAGGCTTGAATTGTTGGAAACCAAGGTTGGGGAAGGAATTACAGTGTCGTTGTTAAATCAGAACAATACCGAGACACCAGTAATTGCTGCCATCACAGACCAGACACTGTCGTCCGAGGTGAACGAGGGTACTGACGTTATTTCATATGCTGATGGTATTATTACTGCAAAGAACGCAGGTACTGCAAAGATAACATTCTCTCAAGGCGCTTCTGCTAAATACGAGGCATTTACCAGTTCTACCTACGAGATTACGGTGACGAAGAATCCTAATCCTATTACTGTATCTTTGAACGGTGGCAGTGCCTTGAGCATAAATCTGAAATACGAAGCCACGGCTTCGCTGGCATACACTTCTGCCAATACCGAAACACAATGTGTGATATCACGTACATCGGGTAGCTATACCACTCTCTCTGGCAATGTAATCACAGCCGGCAACACTGCTGGTACCGATACATACGTGGTGATACAGTCTGAGACGCATAAATACGAGGAAGGATATGCGATGTTCTCAATAAGGGTGAATAATACCGCAGAGGAACAGGGATATGTACTGTACGAGGAGAAAGAATACTCACATGGAACTGGAGCTGGTATAGTACATACTTATGAGTTGTCTGGTCCTGGTGAGATTCTTTATTATTCTGCTGATAGAGATGGTGCCGCGATTTATTATAATCTCTATGTGGAATATTCTCCAAATAATTCCGATTGGTATGAGGCCCAGAATAACACAGATATATCTACGAGTTACAAAGACTTTTCATGTGCCATTCCAGAAACAGCACGCTATGTTCGTTTCCGTTTCCCTAGTGGAGGTACTCTTACAAAATATATCAAGAATGTAAAGGTTCCACGCAAGACCTATGTTCGTGCGACTTCCGAGAGGACCGACTTAGGAACAGTCCTTACCGGCACTACGGCACAGGCATCATTTACTGTGGACTACAGCACAACCAATGGTGGCAATATCCACGTAAATAGCAGCAACCCCAATTTTGCTGTTAGTGCAAGCGAGTTGACGGTAGAGAATCACAGCAATGGAACAAGGACTTTCACAGTAACATATACTCCCAATCCTAATCAATTGAGCGAAGAGTCTGCACTTATCACAGTCTCTGACCTCTTCTATACACAGGAGATTACGCTTAAGGCTGTTGCCGCCAAACGCGATAATACACTGAAAGTGGTAGGTGATCAAAACCTAAAGGTAGGAACTGTTGTGAACAATGTCTATACCGACAAGAACAGCGACGCAGAGCTGACCGTGTCTATATCCAGCGAGGGTGTCGTGGACTTTGATGCTAACTCTAATCGTCTCACTGCTATAGGCGAGGGTAGTACCGTTGTTACTATTTTCCAGAATGCCAACGACAGCTATCATGGTATTACCAAAACTATTAATGTGAATGTCAGCAAGAATGCCAATACTCTTGTCATGGACGTAGAGGCCAACAATCTCAAGGTAGGAGAAAGCGCTTCCGTGAACTTTACCGATAAGAATAGCGATGGAGCAATTACTGCATCATACTATGTGGAAGGAATTGTAGAACTCCGAAACGGAGCGATTGTTGCATTGAAGGCTGGTACTACACGAATTACCATCACCCAGGCTGCAACCGTGTCTCATGCTTCCGTGTCACAGAGTTTCGATATGACTGTAACCAAGCACGACCAGACACTGCAGTGGGACAATGATATTTCGGGTAATGACCTTGAACTGAATGTAGGGCAAACATTGGAGACCAACACTGCAACTGCAAGCAGCGGACTCTCAGTTACCTACTCTTCCAGCAACCCTGCCGCACTTAGTGTGGATCCGCTCACAGGTAAACTAACAGCCATTTCAAGTGGCGTCAATATAATTATTACTGCTACCCAGGTTGGTAATGACATGTATGACGCTGCATCTATTACCCGCAGTTTTACTGTCATAAGCAAGATGGAGGCTACTGTAATAACATCGTTGTCTTCATCCGCTACCAATGAACTGAGAATAGGTGGTGGAAGTGTTTCTATCGGTTGTGTTACGGCTATTACTGAAGAAGACTTTACTATTGTTGGTGAGGATGGCATAGTTGCAACAAAATTTGAGAACAACATCCTTACCATTACTCCCATGAAGATTGGCGAGGTGACCATTACTTTGTCTAAGGCAGAGGACGAGAGCTATTACGCAATTAACAAGACATATCATATCCAGGTGCTTGGGGCCAATGCCATTCTCAGACCAGATGAGGCACCTGTTCTTGAATATAACGAATATGCCGAGATTACGCTCGATCGTATATTTGCAGAAGGCCATAGCACTTTGGCATTGCCTTTTGACACTAATATCAGTGATTTCACGGATGACTCGGAAGCTTATGCTGCACAGTTGTCATTGGTAACTTATAATAAGGCAGACGGTTATACTTTGTATTTCAAGAAGATTGATGCTGGAAACATGATTGCTAACCAGCCCTATGTGGTTTATCTGCCATCAACCAAGGATTCTTTCACTTGGAATGATGTAACAATAAACTCTGTAGTCCCCTCTGATAGAGTGGAGGGCGAGGATGAACGCTTCATGGATTGGTCCATGCAAGCCAACTATACCCCTGGATTGTCCATGGAGGGTATGTACGGCATTGCTGGTGGAAAGTTGAGGAAAGGAACGGCTGGTTCAACGATAAACGCCTACACGGCCTATTTCGTGCCTCCAACACAGGCAGAGTCGCGAGTGCGCGTTGTTATCCTGGACGATAGCGGTCAGACTACCTTTATAAACGAGGTGGACGCTGCTGTCATGGAGGAAGAGCAGACAATCTACAGTGTAGACGGAAAGCGAGTGTCTGCCCTGCAGAAGGGAATCAACATTGTCCGCATGAAGGACGGTACTGTTCGTAAAATATGGAAATGATGAAAGGAAAGATATATAGCAAGGCATTTGTCTTGTTGGCAGTATTGATACTGACAACTTCTTGCCTGGGAGATTTTGACTACGAGACTAAAGGATGGCTGCAGGTGAACAAGCCCTATACGGACACCCCTGCCATGTCGCGTGCGGCAGATGAAGAAGAAATAGACTATTTGGTCAGTGTAGCCAGGGACAATGATATTGTAGTAAGTCCAGTACGCTTCTCTTCCATCTCTGGGCAAATCAGTCTGCCGGCAGGAAACTACACTCTGATGGCAGAAAGCTGTACAAAGAATGAGGCAGAGAGCGAGCCTGCAGTATTCGGCCAGCCACGCTATACTGGTTCAAAACCATTTAGCATAGAACCCAACAAAGGTACATCTGTGTCCATGACATGTACCATGGCAAATGCAGCGTTTAAGGTGGTGAAGGACGCTTCGTTCCACTATACAACCTTCACTGTGAGCGCTACACTGAACGGACGTACGCTGAACTTTACCGACGACTCGCAGATGGGTTACTTCAATGTTGGCGAGGATGGTACCGCAACCCTTGCTTACACTGTAGTGGCAACCGATGATGAAGGCAATGAGGGTCACGGGTCGGGCAGTATTGCTCTGAAGGCACGCAACCTGTCGCGCCTGCATCTGAAGGGATCCACACTGGGCAGCATAGACCTCTCCGTCACGTACGACGATACCTTTACACCCCACGTTACGGAAATCATACTGCAGGAGGAATAAGGCTGCTAAAATGCCATCGGTATTGTCACGCCATTGTCCTCGGGAGGGTTAAAATGCACCACCTAAAGGAGCATCAGAAACGAGATTACAACAAGATATAAAAATCGCCAGGCTGGATAGCCCGGCGATTTTATTTTGGCATCTGCTCAAGGCAGATGATTGCTTTCTGTACCGAAGATTATTCAGCCTTCAGAGTGAAGCGCTTCATGTCTACGATGGTCAGATCCTTGTCAACGCTCTGCAGGTACTGGGCAACGGTCATGTTCTTGTCCCAGATGTACTCCTGAGAAAGCAGACAAGACTCCTTCAGGAACTTGTTCAGACGACCCTTAGCGATGTTCTGAATCATAGCCTCGTTCAGGTTAGCAGACTTCTCCTCAGTGGTCTGAGCGATAATCTCCTTGGCACGAGCCACGTCCTCAGCGGTAATCCAACCCTTAGCCATGTTGCTCTCCATGTGGTCCTCGCTGTCAACGTGTGCGGGGTTGATGCCAGCCTTCTTCAGTGCAGCCTCAACAGCCTTCTGAACCTGCTCAGCTTTGGTCTTCTCGATAGCAACAGCTACCTCGTTGTCCTTAACCTCCTGGCTTACACCGCTCTCATCGATAGCAACGGGAGCTGCAGAAGCAATCTGCATGGCGATGTTCTTACCGCAGTCGGGGTCAGCAACGGGCTTGTTGAACGCCAACATAGCGCAAAGACCGTTACGGTTCATGTGGTTGTAGGTAGCAACGTTCTCGTTCTCGATAACGCAGTAACCGTCCAACTCCATCTTCTCGCCGGTGATACCGCTACGAGCGATAACAGCATCCTGAATGGTGCCGTCGCCCATGGGCAGAGCCTTAACCTCGTCCAGAGTCTTGCACTTTGCAGCAACTGCAGCGTCCAGGATCTCACGGGTCAGAGCTACGAAATCAGCGTTGGTAGCAACGAAGTCGGTCTCGCACTTCAGGGCGATGATAGCAGCAAAGCCGTTCTCTGACTTTACCAATACACAACCTTCAGCAGCCTCGCGGTCGCTACGCTTAGCGGCAACGGCAGCACCCTTCTTGCGGAGGTATGCTACTGCACCGTCCATATCCTCGCTCTCAGCCAGGGCCTTCTTACAGTCAGCCAGACCAGCACCGGTCATCTCGCGGAGCTTTTTGATGTCACTCATTGTAACTTCCATAGTCGTATGTATTTAATGTGTTAGTTGATTGATTCTTTGTTTTGAAGAAAAAGGGTTAGAGAATGCGGATTGTGTGCGTCCTCTAACCCTTATGATTCAAAGCGGGACTCTGTGATTAAGCCTCAGCCTTTACCTCTTCCTTCTTGGCGGGAGCCTCGTCAGCCTTCTCAGCCTTGCGCTCCTCCAGACCCTCGTTGATGGCACCGCAAACTGCGTTCAGGATAGCCTCTACGCTGCTGCTTGCGTCGTCGTTAGCGGGGATTACGAAGTCGATGTTGTCGGGGTTAGAGTTGGTATCAACGATACCGAACACGGGGATACCCAGACGGTTAGCCTCTGCTACTGCGATGTGCTCCTTCATTACGTCTACAACGAACAGAGCGCTGGGCAGACGGGTCAGGTCAGAGATAGAACCGAGGTTCTTCTCCAGCTTTGCACGCTGACGGGTAACCTGCAACAGCTCGCGCTTAGACAGATTGCTGTATGTGCCGTCGGCTATCAGCTTGTCGATAGTGCTCATCTTCTTCACAGCCTTGCGGATTGTGGGGAAGTTGGTGAGCATACCACCGGGCCAGCGCTCGATAACGTAAGGCATGTTGATGGACTGAGCCTTCTCGGCTACTACGTCCTTGGCCTGCTTTTTAGTTGCAACAAACAGAACCTTCTTACCGCTCTTGGCGATGTTCTTCAGAGCCTCGGCAGCGTTGTTAACCATGCCAACGGTCTTGTGAAGGTCGATGATGTGGATACCGTTCATCTCCTTGAAGATGTAGGGAGCCATAGCGGGATTCCACTTTCTCTTGAGGTGGCCAAAGTGACAGCCAGCCTCCAACAGGGTTTCAAATGATGTTCTTGCCATTTGTGTTTTTGTTTTTGTGTTTACTTTCTTTTTGTTTTTTCCTCTTAGAGAGGGAAACCAACCCTCGGGTAGTCTCATCTTTGGGAGTCCCGACGGTTTAGATACTAAACTCGGCGTGCTTCCGGGTAACGTTTAACGTTGAAAAGTTAAGCGGAGACGTGAATACAATATAATATATATATAATGTATTAACGCTTGCTGAACTGGAAGCGACGACGTGCCTTGGGACGACCTGGCTTCTTACGCTCTACCTCACGGCTGTCGCGAGTCATGAAGCCTTCAGCACGGAGTGCCTTCTTGTCCTCGGCGTTGATCTTAACCAGTGCGCGGGCGATAGCCAGACGCAGAGCCTGGCTCTGGCCGGTGTAACCGCCACCCTGCAGGTTAACCTTGATATCATACTTCTCTGCTACGTCCAGCAGGTTCAGGGGCTGCTTTACTACGAACTGCAGAATGGTGCTGGGGAAGTACTCGGTCAGGTCACGCTTGTTGATGGTGATCTTACCGCTACCTTCCTGAACGTATACGCGGGCTACGGCACATTTGCGGCGGCCCAATGCATTTACTACTGCCATCTTCTTGTTTACTTGTAGAGGTTAATGTCAATGTTCTTGGGAGTCTGAGCAGCATGCTTGTGCTCTGCACCCTCATAAATGTACAGATTACCGATGATCTGACGAGCCAGCTTGTTCTTGGGGAGCATACCCTTTACAGTGCGGCGGATCAACTTCTCGGCACCGTTGGGCTTAGCCAGGATGTCGGCAGGAGTCTCGCTGCGCTGACCACCGGGATAACCGGTATAGCGGAGATACACCTTGTCGTTCATCTTGTTACCGGTGATGATGATCTTCTCAGCATTAACGATAATCACGTTGTCGCCACAGTCCACGTTGGGAGTGAACTCGGGCTTGTACTTACCTCTCAGGATCTTTGCTACCTTACTTGCCAAACGACCCAGGACCTGGTCTGTAGCGTCTACTACAACCCACTCCTTCTTAACGGTTGCCTTGTTGGCAGAGATGGTCTTGTAACTCAATGTG
>JAFYVX010000167.1 GCA_017558255.1 Bacteroidaceae bacterium | reverse complement strand
TGGGTATGAACCTGGGTGTGATGTGCAAGGCTCCCTATGGATATAGCACCTACTATGGACTGACAACCTCCGTGGCTGCCCTGTACAGGATTTCCAACCTGGCACAGCTGTTCCTGGAACCAAGATTCGACATATACAGCTACAACCGCTTCAACGAGGCGCTGCAGGCCAACCAGACCTTCTCCGACCGTATGCTGTCGGTGAATTTCGGTACCCGCATATCACGCCCGCTGAAATCCACAGAGAACGAAAGGCGTGCCAGAGTGTCGAGCATGTTGTCGCATCGTGGATTCTGGGGCGGATTTGAACTGGGCGGTTCTAAGGTGATGGAGGAGATGCGTGCCACAACAAAGTCGTTCTCCTTCTCGCCATCGGTGAGCGCAACGGTGGGCTACAACTTCACACGTCTGCATGGTGCACGGGCACAGGTGGCTTACGAGAGATTCTCGAAACTGCGCATCGGCGAGCCCTACGAGGTGCTGATGTCTGGATGGCAGCGCACCTTCCACGGAAATATGGAGAGTACAAGCAATTTGCTGGACATAAGACTGCTCTACATGCTGAACATATCCAACCTGTGGACAGGTTACGACAGACGTGTGCCCTTCAACCTGTATCTGCAGGCCGGTCCGGTGGTATCAACCATACTGAGCGAGAATGTGGAACTGGCAGAAGGCGAGGTGATGGGCGGTACGGACTTTACCTTCACCGGCACAAAGCATAGCGGCAAGTTCGGCGCAGGTCTGGCAGCAGGTGCTATGGCTTCGTACGCTCTTGGTCGCCACTGGGATGTAACGGCAGAGATGCTGGCTCAATACTACTTCGGACAAAACTATTTGCCAAACAACGAAATTAGTCCATTCAACGGCATAAAACTGCACTTCGGAGTGGGTCTGCGTTATAACTTCTAATTGACAGGAATGAAACTGAAACACATATATATATTGTTCACAATGCTGCTGCAGCTGCTGCTCGCCGGTTGTTCGGAAGAACCGCTGGGGCAGGGCGGTGATGATGCACCCCAGATGGAGTTCATACCCCTGCATTTCAGCGTGGCAAACTACGACGTGGCAGAGACCAGGGGTACTACCGTCGAGGAAGGTACGCTTTCCGAGGTGGGCGTGTTCCTGATGTCGGAAGGCGAATACAAGGCATTGCTGGCAGGGGAGGTTGTCTACAACGGCAACAGCACCCTGGACAAGAACAAAGTGGAGGTTTCGTTCCCATACTACCATAATATTGAGAACCTGAAACCTTACAATGCTGACCGCAACAACATAAGGTTCTCTGTGTCGAACGACAATGTTCTGGCACCCGAGGAGAAGGAGCTGCAGCTTTACTATAGTACAACTGGCGGTACAGTGGTGTTTGCCTATGCTCCCTACAAGCCGGAAATGACAAAGCAGATGCTTTTCCAACCCGAGAGCGTGGAGGTACCTGCGGACCAGAACACTGACGATCACATTAAGGATAACGACTTCTATCTTGCCACTCCAGTGATGAAAGGGGGCGGTACGGGTAACCCCGTGAGAAGCATGCAGAAGTATATTACTCTGGAGTTCCGCCATCAGTATGCACGACTGGTGCTTGCTTCCAACGACAAGAGTCTGCAGAACATGTGCTGGAACCTGGCAGAGGGTACGGAAGCCGACAGGGTGGCGGTGTACGTGAAGGATGTGCCCACAAAGGGAACATGGAAACTGAACAGCGAGGGTACCGACTTTGATTTCGACAAGACAGAAACTGGCCGTATCTTCATGGCTGAATACAGTCTTGTGAACGGAAAGTTGCCTGATACCGATACAATTACCTCCACAGCTCTGGTGCTGCCGGATCAGAAGGGTGCAGCTCCACGTTTCGGTATCGTGTTCTACCGTGGTACGGAGGAACTGAAGACAGTACCCCTGAGTGTTAGGGGAGGGGATAAGAACGTTATCTTGAAGCGTGGAGAGTCCAAGACATTCAGTTGCAACTATGGCGAGGAGGACAAACTGCGCGATGCCTTTGTGCGTGCTCAGGACTATACACTGTATACACTGAATGAAGATGTTGTCTTGCACGAACCTTTGGAGCTTGAGGCAGGAAAGATCATGATACTGAACCTGAACGGACACAGCATCAGTATGGAGAAGGAGTGCACTGCGGCTTTCGAGATGATTCTGAACTTAGGTGATCTGACCATCATTGACGAACCTGTTGCAAATTCTACACGAAGCAAGGTGCGTGGCGATGCTAACGGCGATGCAACCAAAGTTGGCAAGATAAGCTTTAAGGATACCGGTGTTGCCGATCCCAGTTTCGGGAGAGGTTCATATACCATAAACAACAAGGGTAAATTGGTGGTGAACGGTGGTCTGATAGAGAACCTCAGTGAGCAGAACACGGACAAGACGGTGCACATGTACTGTGCCATACAGCAGTTAAGTGGCACTACTATAGTGAATGGTGGCGTAGTGAGCAATCCCACATATCGTTCCATACGCATAAACAAGGGTGAGCTGATTGTGAACGGCGGCATTATGGAGGGACAGGTATGGCTCCAGCCCAACCAGGGAGATGTCACTATAGAGGTGAATGGAGGCGACTTCTCGCCAAGGGGTGTGGATGGTTCGTCTATCTTCATGGAAAACAAAGAAGAGAAGTATGATGTAAGTTCCGCCAAGATATCTGGCGGTACTTTCCAGACCAAGATAGGAGCAGATCAGCCTGACAAGGAAGGTGTGAAGGGTTGCATCACAGGCGGTACATTCACCGAGACTGCAATGCAGAACACCAACAAGAATCTGTTTGCCCAGGAATCTTATTTCGTGAAGAATGACGAGGGCAACTATATAGTGAAGCATAGCACCGACGAGACACTGGACTTGCATACTGCTTTCAGAAATGGTGGCGAATACCAACTTGAGGAGGACGTGATACTGATTCATCCTCTTACTCTGGCAAAGGGCAAAGCTCTGGT
>JAFYVX010000166.1 GCA_017558255.1 Bacteroidaceae bacterium | reverse complement strand
AGGGCATTCTTCACATAAATTGCCACATCAATAGTTTTTTTCGAGATGTCCACTCCGATGTAATGATCTTTTTTCATACCTTTGCGATGTTAAATGTTAAACAAGTTAACCAGGAGTTGAACTAACTGCATCCTTTATTAGGTCTCTGTACCTACAAATATAGTTGGCTCTTCCGTTCAACGGAAAGGAGAAGAGGACTGTTTCTGCGTATAGCTCTTTTAGCTGGAGAACGCACTAGTTCACCTCTCTCCTTTGGTTAACTTTTTACAAAGATAGCACTTTTTGCTTACCTTTCTTTTTCTTCGCAAATCTAAAGGAATACGCAGAATTTATTGGCAATCAAAATATTAGATACAGGCCATGAGAGTTTAAACAGATGTGGATGTGTTACTCAAAACCGAGGCATTTCGCACAACAACTTCCCTGCCAAGGCAACCTATGCGCCCTTAAAAAAAGTTCAAGAATACCCGATATTCCCACAAAAACACAACTTTGCCGTTGATATACTTGTTTTGTATTAGATTTCTTCGTAATTTTACAACTGAAAAAACATGAGTCAGAGAAATGGTAACAAAAGAACAAGTAGAATCATTCCTTGAAGAACTTCACACCAAGATGAAAATATTTGGTATTTTATTCCGCGATGACAGAGAAAAGAACCGCAACACACTTCAGGAATTGGAAATAGTACCCTCTTATCGCAAGGTAGTTGTTGAAAATCTACGTTCGGAAGATTATGTTCAAGGTCCTGTTGTTGACGAACTCAATCGTCTGGGCGAAATGTGGGTATTTGGCAAAGATGTCAAGGGGAGGGAAATCTACATAAAAGTGATGATTTCCGGAATAACAAGCCAGACAATATGTATTTCATTTCATTTTGCGGAACATTCATTGGTATACCCTTTTAAAGAGAAGTAATTATGTTAAGTCCATATACAGGAAAAGAAATGAAGTTGGTGTACGAACCTCGTACATGGAACTTTCGTGGTGAGGAGTATGAATATATCCATACTGCATACAAGTGTGAGGACACAGGTGAATTATTCACAACATGTGAGAGTGATGATGCAGGTTTTATGCAAGTCACAAACCAGTATCGTGTAAAACATGGCATTCCTTTTGCTGATGAGATTGTTGCCGTACGTAGCCGTTATGGAGTTTCGGCAGCCAAGATGTCAGCAATCCTGGGCATAGGAACCAATCAATGGCGACTGTATGAAAGTGGAGAAGTGCCAAACATATCAAATGGTCGCATGATTCGTTCAATCATGAACCCAAAGGTTTTCCTTGATCTTGTGGAATCTATACGACAACAACTTACAGACAAAGAATATGCCAATATAAAAGAGAAGGTACAGAGGGTTATAGCGCAATCTAAAGACTATCATCTTGATGCATACGAATGTCGCAGAGTGTTCTGTTCCATTCGTGGAGCTGATAACGGGTACTCTGCAACATCCCTTCCGAAGCTTAAGGCAATAATGCTGATGGTTCTGCATGAGTGTGGGGAAGTTTTCTGTACAAAAATGAACAAACTTCTATTCTATATTGATTTCCTATCATACCGTCAACGTGGCTACGCAATGAGTGGTTTGGGTTACCGTGCCATTGACTTCGGACCAGTTCCTGACAGATGGGATAGGGTGTATAGTGAATTTGATGAGATTCACCAGGAACCACGTCCAATCGGAGAATACGAGGGGAATGTACTTGTGGCAAATGCGGTCGTTGAAGATACTGTTTTGTCTGCTGAAGAGAAAAGTATCATTCACATCGTATGTGAACGTTTCAAAAACTGCTCCTCACGCGAGATCTCAGCAATAAGCCACGAAGAGCCGTCCTGGCAGAAGCATCACGTATCGCATTCAAGAATTCCTTTTACAGAGGCTTTTACTTTGAAGGCAATATAAGAAATCATTGCACGGAATTAAGGTAGCAGTGAACTGCTAACGGTGGTGGTGCTGAGCTGCTAATAGCCGTTAAATTAACGGCTGATAGCGGTAAAATTAACGGCTGATAGCGGTAAAATTAACGGCTGATAGCAACAAAAGCGAACGAGTAACGGGGGCTTTTCAACCCAAATCGGTCATTAGCGTTATGATGGTTTCGTTAACGCGTAACAGCCTAATGACCAATTTGGGTTTAATCACTACTCACTACTTATTACTCATTACCCTTTCCTCTGTCAAATAGAAATCGCCCGTGGGCTTTGAAAACCACGGGCGATTGGTGTTATTATAAACGAACGTCTTACTTGTTGGACTTACCGAAGGGGAAGTTGATACCCAAGGTTATGCCGTTGTTGCTGCTCAGGGGAATGTACTGCTTGGAGAGTGTGGTGATGGTGTGGTCCATACCCACGAAGAGGTTGAAACCTCTGGGATGGATGTTTGCCACCCAACCGAAGCTTGTACCACGAGTACCGAAACCAACATTGGCACTGACCTCGAACCACTTAACGGGAGAGATGGTAACGCCCAGGCGCTCCTCGTTCCATGTGTATCTGCCCTGGATGCGTGTTGTGCTCAAAAGTCCCACGCTGAGTTTGTCATAGAAAGGCATTTCATATTCCACACCCACGTTTACGGTTGCACCGAGCATAGAAGTGGACTTGCTTGTTACACCTTCCTCCAGTGCAATGAGTTCAGAGAAGCGGTCGCCATATTCGTCGGTCTGGTCTTTTATGGTAGTTCCGTTTTCTCCGTCAACCTGAATATCATTCAAACCTAAAATGACTACTTCCTTACCCCTGTTATAAGCATAGTGAGTCTCGTTCCAAGAGATGAAACCGAGGTCGAGCACAGCAGCGCTCACCTTCAGTCCGTCCACCCATCCCTGTTTGCCGAGATCCCACTCTGCACCCAGGTCGAATGCCAGACCCCATCCATTGGGACCGGGAGAATCCAGGTTTATGTTATTGAAGTCAATCTCGTCGTATCTGCTACCATCGTTCAGTTCTGTCTGCTTTGACTGTCCCCAATCAAAGCCCTTTACGCTCACCTCTGCCTCGGCATCAGCCACCAGTGTCCACTTGTCGGCGCCCTGCAGCTTCAGTTGGGCATTCTTCACATTAAGCATGGCACGACCACCTGCCAGCAGGAACTTTGCCTTGCCACCCACGCGCCAGGCATCATTCACCTGACGGCTATGTCCCAGACCCAGTTCCACCCATGAGGTAGCATCCATACGGAGTCCGCTGAGGTCATAGTCCTTGTTGGTAAATTCCTTCATTGCCTCGAAGAGACCGAAAGGAAGGTTGAATCCCGCATTGGTGCGCACCGACAGGTTGAAGGTATTGAAACCACCCCATGCACGGAAGCCAAAGCCGATGAGGTCCATGCGAAGGTCCATTCCGGTATTGTTGTTGGCATCAAATCCGCTCAGCGCCTCGTCAAGGGGTATATTGGGATTCATGAATGTTGTCAGACGGTTGCCGTTGAACTTCAGCACATCTGTAAGTGCGATATTGCCGTTCATGCCCATGTTCAGGTTGCCCAGGAAGGGGAAGGCCACATATCCGTTACGGTCATAATCCTTTGCTGGATTCAACTGATGGCCATAGGTGTAGCCATCCAGGAAATAAGCGCTGTTCAGACTCTGGGCAGAAGCTGTGGCACAGCATCCCAGTGCTGCAACTGCAAGCAATATGTTTCTAAGATTCTTTTTCATCTTTTCAATAGTCTTACGATAGGTTCTGTAATTTGATCTATTAGTTCGCATCATAACTGATACCACCAATCAGTGTTATCTTCAAACCGGTCAGCTTCACGTATGTATCCTCATACAGTCTGCCCTGCCCTGCTGCTGTAGCCACTGCCTTGTAGCTCAACTTGTCCATTCTCTCCAGCGCCTCGCCAATGGTATGTCCCTCGGCAGGCTTGAGTTCCAGCAGAACGGGATTGGTGGAAGACTCGCCCTCACCGTCGTGGCCCATGATGACGATATCGTTCACCTGCACCAGTTCGCCATTCAGACTGTTGCCGCTCTTGTCCTGCACATCCACGGACAGGGTCAGGTCCAGAGGGAAGTTGGTCTCTGCCATGGCCTCTATGCGTATGCCCTTGGTATTGACCTTGTCCACACCGTCCAGGTCCTCAGCCAGTCCCTCTTCGGTACCCTGGTAAACCAGTCTGAACGAAGGACCGAATTCCAGAGGAGTATATACCATGTATTCCACCTTGATCTTGTTGTCATAGGGGATAAACAGGTTCTTGATATCCATGAAGATATCCTCCACGTCCACCTTGATCTCATCGGGGAGTTTCATCAGCAGCTTGTTGAGCGAATCCACCTTGATGTGAACCAGTTCACCTGCCAGAGCAGCATACTCTTCGGGAATCTTTATGCCCTCCATGTGGTCTGCCACGCAGAAGAGCACCTCGGTCTTGTTTCCGGGAATAACGATCTCGCCTGTTGACTTCTCCACGCTGCGACCGTCATCGTACATGCTCTTCAGCGAGATGCTGGTCTTGGCATCGCCAGGCAGAGGACTGGTCATTGTCACCTTAACGAAGAAGGCAGGATTTACCAGGTCCAGACACACCTCGGGATCGTCCAGGAAGTCGGGCATGTTGTTCAGGGCAATGGCGGAAATATCGCCCACTGCAGCCTTCACGTCACCAGCAAACGAACCTACAGCAATATCCTTCAGGAACGAAGCGCCACCCAGGAACTTCACGGTTTCGGGGAACAGAGCCTTGAAGTTGTTTTGGGCTATAACCGCAGCAAGCAGTTCCTTGTTCTTCTTCACCTCATTCAGATCAAAGTCCTTGGACTCTATACGGAAGGCACCGTTCACGTAGAAGCTGCCGCTCAGCGAAACCTTCATTGCCTCGGCGTCGAAGTCGAAGCAGCTGCCTTCGCCGGTAACGGCCTTATCGAAGGTAATGCGGGCCTTGATCTCTTCGTCAATTACCGTTGCCTCGGCATCCTCCTTGGTGAGGATAATCTCGCCGGTGTTGTTGTCGATATCGCCATCCACACAAACGGGCTGACCACCCTTTTGTGTATAGTGGATAAACTCAGCCTTGGAAATATGCAATCCCTTGGGCATTGTCAGTCTGAGGTTATCCAGATGGATCTTGTTCAGGATCAAAGAGGCATTGCCCACGTTCACATTAATTCTCACCTCCAGTGTGGTCTCATCGGCAAAGACAACAGAGTCGATAGCCAGCACCTCCTTGGGTACAGAGCTGGAGATGCTGTTACCGATGGTATAGTATGCCTCGTTGTGCTTCAGCTGATATGAGTATGACAAGGCAGGAATCTTCGACAGCACGTCGTCGATGTCTATATTGCCCCAATCTATGTTCATGGGAGCGTTGGCACGTGCCGAGAACAGGTCGTCACGGCCCACGGTAATATCGATATCGCCAATTCTGGGACTGGCAATGCTGATGGAGGATATGTTGATCTCGGGAACATTGGCGCTACCGTCTGTCTTCAGGTAGAACTCTCCGTCCACGATCTGTACCACGCCATCGTCTTCCAGGTCCATGATACTCTTCAGCACTATACTGTCCGTACTGCTGGTGGGCAATGTCAGATCGCCCGTTGTGCCAATGGTCAGGTCCACATTGTCCAGGTCGTACTTCTCGTCTACGCAAGAAGCGAACAGGCATGTAGACAGCACAAAAGCACCTAATCTAAAGAACTGATTTGTCTTCATATTGATGTTTATTTAAATATATTTAAGTCTTCTGGGATATTTATTGTCTCATTTGCGAACAAATGTATGCAATTATGTGAATATTTGCAAATATTTATTGGAAATTGTTTAATAGCATGTGATATTATAAGAAATATCTAAGTATGAACATGCAATGCCCTTATGCAACATCGCCCACTGATGAGACAGATGAGACAGGATTATCACAGATTTAGTTATATCAACGGATTAAACAAGATTGAACGGGAATCCGTTCGCCAGGATGGCACAGTGGAACGAGTGTCCTTCTGTGGATTCCAGCGCAAGCGTGAACTAACGACTCGAGGACTGGTAATTCTGTGATTTCTGCGGGTTCTGCGGATTTTGCGTGAAAAAACAAAAACATTAACGAGCTGAAATAATAATAATCTCACGCAAAATTCGCAGAATTCACGGAACTTTTTATCAACGTT
>JAFYVX010000165.1 GCA_017558255.1 Bacteroidaceae bacterium | reverse complement strand
TGGATCGATGCTGTTTACACCACCGCCGACGGACGCGATGTCAAGAACATCATGACCTGCGACAGAGAGTGTAATTCAAAGGTTAAGGACCAGAGCATGAACGGTAAGACCGTAGTTGCTACCAGCTACGCTGTAGTTCATCTCGTTGACGGTGTCTTGAACCATGTTCAGCTGAATGAGGACGGCACATATCCCGACTTCCAGAAGGAAGCAGAGGAAGCAAATGGTAAGGCAGCCCGTGCATACATTCAGAAATTCGCAATCCGATAAAAACACAAACCATGAATAATATCATAAAGTTATTTTTGCTGTGGGCAGTAGTCATGATGGCACTGCCAGCCAACGCACAGCGCCGTATCTCCGGTACAGTATCGGATGATATCGATGTGATTATCGGTGCCAACGTCAAGGAGGTTGACAAGAACAACCGTATCCTGAATGCTGCGGTAACCGACTTCAACGGTAACTTTACCATGACTCTGAAGGACGACAAGAGCAATCTGGTCATCTCCTACATGGGTTATAAGACTGTTACCATTCCCACTGCCGGCAAGACAGTGTTCAAGATCCACATGGAGGACAACACCAAGACCCTGAAGGACGTTGTCATAAAGGGTACCAAACTGGCTGCAACCACTGGTCTTGACATTCCCGAGCGCGAGTTCTCCGGTGCAGTGCAGAAATTTGATATGGCCGACCTCGACGGTCTGTCCTTCACCTCTGTCGACGAGGCACTGCAGGGTCAGATTGCCGGTCTGGACGTTGTTGCCAACTCAGGTAACGCCGGTGCAGGTACAACCATGCGTCTGCGTGGTACCAGTACTCTGAACGGTAACGCACAGCCTCTGATTGTCGTTAACGACCACATCTTCGAACTTCCCGATGATGCAATGCAGGGTGTGGACTTCGCCAACATGGACAATGAGGAGCAGTTCTCTACACTGTTGAACGTGAACACCGAGGACATCGAGAGCATCACCGTACTGAAGGACGGTTCTGCCGCCAAGTGGGGTTCAAAGGGTTCTAACGGTGTTATCGAGATCAAGTTGAAGCGCGGTAAGCGTGGTCCCACCAATGTAACCTTCAACTACAAGTTCACCGGCACATGGCAGCCCGACGGCTACAAGATGCTCAACGGTGACGAGTACACCATGTACATGAAGGAGTCATACTACAACCCCACCAATACCTCAAAGTCTATCCTTGAGCTTGACTACAACAACACCTACGGTAGTATCTTCCACAACTTCAACAAGAATACCGACTGGTTGGGTGCTGTACGCAGAATGGGTAAGGAGCATCACTACTACCTGACTCTCTCTGGTGGTGGCGAGAAGGCAACCTTCCGTATCGGTGCAGGTTACGACATGAACGATGGTACCAACATCAACCAGGACTTCAGCCGTTTCAGCACAACAACTGCCCTGGACTACTGGGTCAGCGACCGTATCAAGTTCAGTTCAAACATCAACATGACCTTCTCCACACGTCATAACAACAGTGTGGCAAACACTGCTAACAGCAGAGCATACAAGGCCATGCCCAACATGACCATCTATGCATATGACAGAAACGGTAACCCCGTTTACAAGAATGGCGTGCACGACTACTTCCACATGCTGCCACTGTCAACAGACGCCAACTTCAGCGGTGCTGTTCCCAACGATGGTGAGCATACCTCTTACGAGTTGCGCGACATGTTCCAGAACGGCAACCCCATTGCCTATGCAAACCTCAGCAACGACAAGCAGCAGCAGTACAACCTGACTCCTCAGTTCAGCCTGGAGTACAAGCTCCTTGGCAAGAACAACGACGAGTGGCGTTTGAACTACGTGGGTGACGTACAGTTGAGCATCTACAACACCAGTGATTACTCCTACACTCCCTCTATCCTGAAGAACCTGCCTTGGGCTAACAACGAAGGTGGCAATTCATTCGGCGGTGGTGGCAGCAACGAGCGTAACGTAGTTTCCAACAGCGAGTACAAGTCACTGCAGTTCTCTACCCGTCACGACCTGCGCTTCTACAGTGCCTTCAAGAACACCAAGCACAGCTTGAGCGGTTTGGCTCGTTTCGAGATGAGTTCAGGTAACTCTAACAGCCAGAACCTCAGCAAGTGGAACTTGCCCGACGGCGTACAGGATCCCACCGCTCCCGGTATGATTACCAGCGCAAGTGCCAGCAACGGTGAATGGCGTGGCCAGAGTTTCTTCTTCCAGGCTCACTACTCTTACGGAGGTAAGTACAACCTGGATGCCAGCCTGCGTATTGACGGTAGCACCAACTTCGGTGCCGGTAACAAGTACGGTGCATTCCCCTACTTCGCCGGTCGTTGGAACATCTCCGACGAGAAGTGGATGGACTGGTCCGACAAGTGGTTATCTATGCTTTCATTCCGACCCTCATACGGTATCTATGGTAACAGTTCTATCGGTGCCAACAACCAGTACAACCGTTACGGCCAGAGTGGCATGTACAACGGTCACACCGTCATCGTTCCCGAGAACCTTTCTCTGCAGAGCATCCGCTGGGAGAAGAGTAACATCTGGAACATCGGTTTCGACCTTGGTCTGTTTGAAGACATGCTCACCGTGGCTGCAGAAATCTATGGCAAGAGAACTCAGGACCTGCTCATCAGCGGCATCCGCATTCCCTCTGCCAACGGTTTCTCTACACTGGCCAACATGAACGGTGGTGTAATGTACAACAAGGGTTGGGAAATTTACCTCAACTCCGGCAAGTTTGCCAAGGTGGGTAAGTTCAGCATGAAGGCTCGCATGAACTTCTCTCAGAACTTCAACAATGTGGAAGAGCTTAACAGCCTCTATCTTGAGACCATCAACGGTTCCGAGAACTATCAGCCTACCAACGGAAGCCCCAACAACCGCGTACAGATAGGCAACGCATTGGGTTCTATCTATGGTCTGAAGTACAAGGGTGTTTACCGCTACGACTACGAACACAACGGTCACACTCTCGACAGCTGGAGCGACTACGGTTACAACGAGACCATCATTGTGGACGGTGTTGAGCGTCGCGCCAATGACTACACAGAGTTCCAGCAGTACAAGCACACTGCTACCGGTAGAGACATCAAGGGTAATCCCATCAACACCTCTGCTGCTGCAGAGCGCCGTGGTGAGAACTACACCTGTCCTATCGCCTACGACAAGGATGGCAACATGCTCACCGATGCCAAGGGCAATCCTCTGAAGATGTACTACGTTTACAACAACGATGGTGGTTCACGCTACCAGTTCCAGGGCGGTGACGCTATCTATGAGGACGTTAACTCTGACGGACAGGTTGACCGCTATGATATGGTTTATCTGGGCAACTCTAACCCCAAGTTCTATGGTGGTGGTGGTCTGACCTTCTTCTATGACAAGATGAGCCTGAACATCGGTTTCAACTTCCGTGTGGGCAGCATGGTTTACAATGCAGCACGTAGTACCTACGAGAGCATGACTGACAACAACAACCAGTCTTACGCTACCACATGGCGCTGGAGAAAGAACGGTGATATCACCGAAATTCCCCGTGCTATGAACACTGCTGGTACCGGTGCCAAGAGTTACAACTCTCTGCCCAGCGACCGCTATGTAGAGAATGGTGACTACTTCCGTTTACAGTACATTCAGTTCAGATACGATATGGATCCCAAGCAGTTCGGTTGGATGAAGAAGTGCGGTATCCGCACCCTGAACCTTTCTGCATCTCTCAACAATCTGTTCTGCTGGAGCAAGTACACAGGTGTTGATCCCGAGGTTAGCCCCAATGGTTTCAACCCCGCTATTGACGGCGCCAAGGTTCCTCGTTCCAGATCGTTCACTTGCAGTCTAAATCTCGGATTCTAATATCATATAGATAATGAAAACATTTAATAAAATATTCAAAACAACTTCCCTGCTGGCCGTGATGTCACTTGCCATGACATCATGCAATGACTGGCTGACCGTTCATCCACAGACTCAGATTGTGGAAGAGAACTTCTGGGAAGACAAGAATGACCTTGAAGGTGTGCGCTATGGTGTGTACAAGAACATGGCATCTCTGGTGGACAAGATGGTCATCTGGGGAGACCTCCGCAGCGACGTCTACAAACTGAACACATTGCTCAGCAGCGAACAAGGTTCACGTGATGATTACCGCAACATTATCCAGGCAAATATCGACACCACATGGTCATATTATGACTGGAGCGGCATGTACACAACCATCGGCTACTGCAACAAGGTTCTGCAGCATGGTGAAGAGGTTCTGGAAAAGGACAAGCAGTTCACCGCAAGCGAATGGCGCCAGATGAGAGCGGAAATGGTTACCATGCGTGCCCTGAGCTACTTCTACCTGGTTCGTGCATTCAAGAGCATCCCCTACACCACCAAGGTGGTAAACAGCGACAGCGACGTGGAATACTTCCCCCAGCTTCCTGTTCTGGATGTCATGGACAGCCTGATTACCGATGTTGAGAGTGTTGCAGGTCAGGCCCGCAACCGCTTCATCGAGAAGGTAGAGACCAAGGGTATGATCACCAACACTGCTATCTATGCACTGCTCAGCGACATGTACCTGTGGCGTGCCAGCATTCTGCAAGGTCGTGGCGAGACAGAGAAGGCCATAGCAGACTATCAAGCTTGTATCCGCAACAGCGAACTCTCCGTTGACAGACTTATCGAACAGTTTGAGGAAGAGAAGAGAAGCAGCAGTTTCATGAGCATGGAAGGCTTCCTTGGCTGGAGTAACGCTCCTTTGTTTAACGGCCGTGCTGTGGAATTCATGTACAAGAACGATATTGACGAGGCCAACAGAGGTCACGTGGATCTCAAAGCCTATGAGGAAATCTTTGGCAAGAAGAACAGTTACGAGAGCATTTTCGAACTTCAGTTCAACAAGGACGACGGACGTGCAAACGGCACTGTCAACTCCATGTGGGGTACTGGTGATGGAACAACACTTGTATCTACCTTCTCAGGCGGTGTAACCAATGACATCAGATATTGGTTCAGCGGCTGGCAGGAGATTGACGGCAAGACCAATTCTGCAGACTTCTATGTAACCAAGTGGAACAAGGTTGAACCTATCTTCAAGTCTAACATAGGTACAAACACAGCGGTAATTGCCATGAAGGTAGATGTTGAATCCTACAACAACTGGATTATCTACCGTCTCAGTGATGTCCTTTTGCAGAATGCAGAGGCACGTGCCTGTCTGGCAGCTCTGGACATAGACAAGACAGATAATACCGATATGTGCAAACGCCTTGTACGAATGGTCAACCGTCGTTGGTGGCTTGATATCGTAGAGGGTGGCGAGGTTGAAACTAACCTTACAAGCGCCGCAAAGGACTACGATATGGACAAGACACAGACCGATCTGCTGAAGATTGTTATGGACACTCGTAAGATTGAGTTCGTGGGCGAAGGCAAGCGTTGGTTTGATCTGGTTCGTTATGCTGAGCGCAAAAGTGCAAGCGATGATGACGCGACTGGTATGCGCGAAATGTACAACACCTACATGAGCGTACTCATGGGTTACGAAACAGCGCGAAACCGTTGTGAAAACCTCTGGGGTCTCTACTGTCCTATCTATTACATGGAATGTAAGGCATACCGTGCAGCAGGTGCTGTAATCAACCAGAACCCTGTGTGGAACAAGTCTAAGTATGACCGTAAATAAAGGAGGATTTGAATATGAAATTTATTTCTAAAATCAAGCAGTTCGTCCTGCTGTTGCCCGTAATGGCAGGAATGGCACTCTTCCAAAGCTGCTCGGAGGAAATTGACACCTCTGCACGATACACCTTCACTGGTAATACCATTATCAGTTACCTGGAGGACTATCCCGAAGTGTATAGCGAATACTGTGCATTGCTGGACGTTGTCAACGTGAGTGACTTCTCTGACTCAAAGATCAGCCAGTTGCTTTCTGCACGTGGTAACTACACATGCTTTGCTCCTACCAACGAGGCGATTCACAACTATCTTGCACATCTTGTGGATAGCGGTGTAATCAGCGACTCTACCTGGGAAGCTAAAGAGTTTCTGGATGTAAATCCCGAGACTGGCAAGCAGGATCTTTTGATAGAAATTCAGAAGACCATCGTGTACAACAGTCTGATAGACGGCGGAGATGAAATCGAAGCATACCAGACCAGCGACTTCAGCGAGCGCGCCGAACTGGGTCAGATGCTTGGACTTGCCAACATGATGAACCGCAAACTTCAGATTACTAATGGTAACGGAACAAAGTATGCAATCAATGGCAGCAACATTTCCGACAACAACTGTAACATCTATACCATCAACGGCCGTATCCATCAGGTGGACAAGGTAATTGCTCCCAGTACGGAAACTGCAAGCCAGTTCTTTGCAAAGATGGTGACAGACAAGAAGTATGGTTTCTTCACATACGCAGCACTGCTCGACGCATGTGGTCTGTATGCAGAACTGGACAAGTCTGAAGATGAGGTTTACTACCAGAAGCGTATGAAGGGCGAACTGGAGGATCTGCCCCAGCACCCCACCTTCAAGGGTAGTGGTGGCCCCAGCCCCAAAACCCCTGGTATTCTGCCTGAACGCAAGTACTTCGGCTATACATTGTTCATTGAATCCGACGAATGGTGGGAGAAGACTCTCGGCATTACAGACAGCACTATCCATAACATGGATCCCGAGGAACTCGTGGCTATGGTTGCTGCCAAGGTTGTGGAAAACAAGTGGGCTCTCTCAAGCGCAAGCACTGGTACGGACTACACTAATCCCAACAATGCGTTGAACCAGTTCGTTACCTACCACATAATTCCTGCCAAGATTGAACCCAACAAGTTGGTTATCCACTTCAACGAGTTGTGGTACAACCTTACCGACAAGATCAAGAAGGCTTCTGTCTACGACTACTACACCACTATGGGCAAGCGTCGTCTGCTGAAGACCTATGAGGCATCAAAGACCTTTGATGGCAAGCGTAACGTAATCTACCTGAACCGTTTCCCCACACTGAACAACGCGACAGACGGTGACTACACCGAGGTTGGTTGCGAGGATGGTAAGCAGGGTGTTGAAATCATCACTGAGGGTAACCCCGAAACCTACAATGGCTATATCTACAGATTGAACGATGTTCTTTACTACAACGACAACACTGTAGAGACCATGGGTAAGGAGCGAATCCGCATTGACGTGGCAACCATGTTCCCCGAACTGATGACCAACGACATCCGTTGTAACGAGAACTTCAGCTACCAGCACCAGTGCGTTGGTTTCCCACAGAGCGTCAAGTATCAGTATCTGGAGAACGTTGATATCAGCGACAACACCAACTTCTACTACCTGACCGGACGTATCAACAACACATCAAGCTGGGCTAACTATCAGGGCGACGAGCTGAACGTTGTAGGTAACTACGAAATGACAATGAAGTTGCCTCCTGTACCAAAGGACGGTGTTTACGAACTTCGTATGGCTATCTCTGCCAACGACCGTCGTGGTATGTGTCAGGTTTACTGGGGTACCAACAAGAACGCCCTGCCTGCAGCTGGCATTCCCTTCGACATGCGCATGGGCGGTAAGGAATGGTATCTCAAGGGCCAGGCTGCTATTGCCGGTATCGTTGGTTACGAGGATGATGTCGAGGACGATGAAGAAGTAAATGCAGAAAACGACAAGAAGATGCGCAACAACTGGTACATGAAGGCTCCCAACTTCTACTACATGTACGGTGAAAGCACATCTATGCGTAAGCGTCACCAGACCCTGCGTCGTATCATCGTGAGAGAGGAAATGAAGGCCGACGAAACCTACTACATCCAGTTCAAGAGCGTACTTGAGGATAAGGAGACTGAGTTCTTCATGGACTTCATCGAGTTCTGTCCTAAGGAGGTTTACGACAACCCACAGACACCCGAGGACATCTGGTAGTCTAAGGTTGAAAGAATACCTTATATAATATAATAAAGGACAATAAGAAACAAATAACCTAAACAATTCACTATTCATATTACAACATATATGAAAAAAGGAATAAATAAATATCTCGGAGCATTCGTGATGGGTACTGCCTTACTGGCAGTCCCCTCATGCACCGACACATGGAGCGAGCACTACCTTACAGAGGATGCTTATACCGCAAACGAAAGCCTGTGGGAAGTGTTGGAAGGCCGTGAGGATCTTAGCAACTTCCGTGAAATCGTCCAGAAGGCCAAGTTCTATCGCGACGAGCACCATCCTGCCTTCACCATTGAGGGTGAGGATACCGTGTATTACACCTTCAAGGATGTACTGAACGGCAACACCCCCGTTACCGTATGGGCTCCCACCAACGAGGCAATGACTCAGGAGGAGTGGGACAAGTTTGCCGCTATGGCAGAGGCCGATGGCTACAACCTGCAGCAGCAGTTCCTGGGCAACCACATCGCACTCTACCGCAAGACTATGACCAAGAGCGGTCAGGAGACATTCCGTCTGATCAACAGCAAATTTGCTACAGTCAACTACGATGACAGCAAAATGCAGAAATCACATGTGGTTGAAAAGAACATCGGCGCACGTAATGGTCTGCTCCATGTACTCGACACTCACAACGAGTTCCTGTTCAACCTGTATGAGTACATCAAGTTCAGCGGTGACGTGAATACCTTCAGCGATTATCTCGTAAAGAGAGACACAGTGTCCTTCGAACCTTCCAAGAGCATTGAAGGTTTGCCTGATGAAAACGGTAATCCCACCTACGTGGACAGCGTGTATGTTCTGGACAACAATTTATTTGGTATAAAGGAGGATAAGAATGGAAATGAAATACCAATCCCCTATGAAAATCCAACCAGCATGGAATCCAATGATGCATGGATGAATAATCTCAAGAACATACTGGCAAAATTGGATGCAGAGGATTCTACGTATATTATGATTGTTCCAACTGATCTTGCTTGGGAAAACGCAGTAAACAAATTCAAGCCCTACTACAAGTACGTAAGCACATACCCCAGAATGGACAAGACCAAGGTTAGCAGTACCAAGGGAAGCTCTTCTTCAATCTTCGGTGCAAGAAAGAGCTATGAAAACGGCAAGGGTTATGAGACTGTGGACTCTCTGCAGGACGTGAATATCAACATGGACATTGTAAATCCTCTGGTATTCAATGTTAAGCTTCAGCCCAACAAAGGCACAGTATGGACTTTGGAAACCTTCATTAGTGGTGGTTACAGAGAATGCGAATATCTGCTGACAACAGTTGGCGATACCATCCGCGACGTTTACGAGAAAGTAAATGGTGTCAAGACTCTGGTATGGAGCAAGAACAGTCTGTTTGAAGATGATGGCATAAAGAGTCTGAAGGAGATGAGCAACGGCTATGCTGTTGTCACCGACAAGTGGAACTATCCCCGCAGCTACTGGATGCGCGACATCGATGTCGATGCAAGCGAATACAAGGTCTACGACAAGGCTCCATCAACTAACGTAAAGGAATTTCCCATTAACAATTCTATTTCTAAGGATTGGATTGACCAGTATGGTCGTTGCAGCGAGCAGAAATATCTGCACGTTGAGGGCCGAAGCGCATCTACCAACCCAGAAATTGCCTTTGCTCTTGAAGGAAGCAAGCAGGGTGATGCCGACGCCATGAGCGGTAAGTACGACGTACAGATTGTGCTTGTTCCCCGCTGGTACGAAACCAGCCAGGATGGCGCGCGCGACACTACTGCTGTAATCCAGAAGAACAGACTAATCTGCACTCTCTACTACTGGGACGAGAGCCTCATTGGTGGTTCTGACCTGAACTACAAGAAGCAGATCAAGATGGTAAGCGACAAGATAGAATACAGCGGCGAGAAGGTGGACACCATCACTATCCTGACCGATGTGGAATTCCCCGTCTCTTACAAGAACCTGCTCCAGACCTATCCTGTTCTCCATATCACCAGCGACAAGATCAGCAAGGATGATGAGAAGGCAAATTACTCAAGAGCTTTCAATATTGACAGAATCGTATTGAAGAGCAAGGAGGCTGAATTATAAGTAGGATGTCAATAACAAAAAGCAAAGAACAATGAAAAATACAATAAGCAATAGCATAATGAGCAAGACTCAGCGCATTTGTCTCGGCTTCATGGTACTTGCGGCATTTGGCATCAGTACAACGTATGCCCAGGATGCTCAGACCGAAGAGGTCGTAAAGGTGCAGAGAATCAAGAAGAATGCTCCCAAGCACGAAACACGCACAGTAAAGGGTCGTGTGACAGACAGCGCTACCGGTGCACCCATGGGCGGTGTACGTGTCCAGGCATTGGGCATGAACCGCTACTCTACCCTGACAAACGAGGATGGTACATACGAGGTACAGATTCCCGTATTCATCAACAGTGTATATGTTTATGCACCCGAGTACAATCCTTTGCAGGTAGCAATCAACGAAAAGGGTACCGACATCCAGATGCTGAGTTCTACTTTCGGAGCTTTCTATGGTGAAGGCACCGAGATTACAGCGAAGAACGCCATCACGTTGGATGAGACAAGCAGTGTCTCAGTTGAAACCGACATGATGAACAGACTGGCTGGTGATATCAATATCGTCAAGAAGAACGGTCTTCCCGGTCAGGGTGCATACATGACCATCCGCGGTATCAACAGTATCAATGCCGATGCCCAGCCTTTGGTTATACTGGACGGTAATATCGTGGACATGCAGTACGACCGCGTAGCCCAGCATGAAGGTTACTTCAACAACGTGCTCGCCGGTCTTGATCCCGAAACTGTGGAAGACATTCAGGTTATCAAGAACGGTACTGCCATTTACGGCGCAAAGGGTGCCAATGGTGTCATCATTATTACCACCAAGCGCGGTAAGAGCCAGGCTACAAAGATCAATGCACGTATCTATGGTGGTGTGGAACTGATGCCAAAGAGAATTAACGTAATGAATGGTCCCCAGTACACAACCTATCTTGGCGACCTGATGTCTACCATCAAGGATATGGACGAGAACAAGCTGAACTCTTTCGTCTTCATGGACCAGAGCCCCAGCAACTTCTATCGCAACATCTACAACAACAACACCGACTGGCAGGACGGTATGTACCAGACTGCAGCTGCCCAGAACTACAAGATCAGCGTAGAGGGTGGTGACGATGTTGGTATGTATGCGTTGTCTTTGGGCTATACCGATGTTCAGAGCACAATGAAGAACAACGACATGAGCCGTCTGAACCTGCGCTTCAACACCGACATTAAGATCGGCAGCAAGGTAACAACTGGTCTGGACATCTCTTACAACCAGACTTCATACAACATTCTGGACAATGGTTGGAGCGAGAGCTACGAGAAGCAGAACATCGGTTCTGTGAACGTACTGGGTCTTATCCAGGCTCCCTTCATCAGCCCATACAGCTACTATGTTGACACTGATGAGCAGGGTCGTTCTTCTCTGAAACTGTCTAAGGAATGGGCTGGTAAGTATGCGGCTACTGCAAAGCTCGATGAGAATGAGTGGGTAAAGAATCCGTTCATGTTCACCAAGCAGCTGAGCGAGGTGAACGAGGTTGCACGCAACCCATACTGGATTCTGGAGAACGGCAAGGGCAATAACAAGAACTTCGCCGAGATGACACAGATCAACATCAACGTTGCACCCAAGTACGAGATTAACAAGAACTGGGCTGTGTCTGACCGCTTCAACTTCACTCTGAACCGTAACAACGAAAAGTACTTCCTGCCCATCAACGGTGCAACTCCCTACATGATCCAGGACCAGGGTAACATTACCTCTGTACTGAAGAGCCAGTTCACCAATCAGACCAGCATCAACAATGATCTGCGTATTGAATATGCAAACCAGTGGGGTGCTCATACCTTTGGTGCATTTGCCGGTTGGCGCTTGAACTCTTATGATTATAACTACTCTTACCTGAACGGTTATAACAACGAGAACGATAAGTTGCCCAACATCAGCTCAAGCATGCAGTTCATCAGTTCAAATGGTGTGAACGACAGCTGGAAGGACATGACCTACTATCTGTTTGCTAACTACAACTACGCTAACCGCTACTTTGCAGAATTCTCTGCAAGTGCTCAGGCAAGCAGCCGTTTCGGTTCTCATGCCAAGGATGGTTTCCGTCTGGCTGGAGTTAGCTGGGGCTTTTTCCCCTCACTGCAGTTGGGTTGGATCCTGACCAACGAAAGCTGGTTCAAACCTACCCGTAACGTAAACTACCTGAAGGCAACCTTCGGTCTGGAACAGAGCGGTAACGACAACCTTGATTACTTTGCTTCACGTACATACTGGGAGACAAGCCAGGTGTTCGAGAACGTGTTCGGCAAATACCTTGCCAACATTGCCAACAGCCAGCTCCAGTGGGAGACTGTCCGCAAGATCAACCTTGGCATCGAGGGTTCATTCCTGAACAACCGTCTGAACGGTCGTGTGGACTTGTACTGGAACAAGACCAACAACATGCTTTCTATGCGTGACCTGTCCGACCAGTACTACTACTCTGGTATTACCGACTTCTGGACCAACGAGGGTTCTATGGTGAACAATGGTGTTGAGCTCAAGCTGAACGGTGCTCTCATCAACACTAAGGACTGGAAGTGGGAACTGGGTGCAACACTCGGTCACTACAGCAACGAGGTTACCTCTCTGCCTGTTTCCAAGGACAACAGAATTGAGTTGTACAAGCGTAATGCTGAGGGTGTACAGTATGGCGAACCCACAGTTATCCATGGTTACACTTCAAGCGTTTACGGCAAAAGCAATGTCCTGACCGCAGTAGGCTACAGCGCAGGTACATTCTATGGTTGGGAAGTAAACTACGACAACGAGAGCGGTACTGGTGTATTTGCTACAGAGGCTGAGGCAAGACGTGCAACATCTGCATTTGGTGCTCCCAGCAAGCTCCGCTACTACACTGGTGTGGCTGGCAGCTACCGCGAGTTCGGTGCTGGCGACATGGCATTCGTTGACCAGAACGGTGACGGTTGGATTGACGAGAGCGACAAGGTGGCTCTTGGCGATGCTAACCCCGACATCTTCGGTAACATCTTTACCAACCTGACCTGGAAGGATCTGCGTCTGGACGTGATCTTCAAGTACAGCCTGGGTAACGACATCTACAACTATCAGCGCTCACGCCTGGAAGCTGGTAACACCACCTACAACCAGAGTGCAGCAATGGCTCGCCGTTGG
>JAFYVX010000164.1 GCA_017558255.1 Bacteroidaceae bacterium | reverse complement strand
TATTCCTTTGCCTCTGCCTCATCCACAGAAAGAGCAGGGATGAACATCTGACGGAAGTCTACATTTATCTGCATGTTCATATTGTCCACAGACATTTCATAGCCCATGCCTCCACCAACGGTGACGGTAATGTCGGATTCGGAAAGTTTGCGTGTCACCTCCACTTCCACATTGCCCTGGGCATTAACGCCCTTATAGTCCTTTCCGTCGATGGTGATGGTGGCTCCGTCGGGCATACCTGCAGAGAAGAGTATATACTTGTAGACAACGACCTGGGGTTCTACCACCTCAAAGTGGAAGTTCTCACATCCGTCTGCCTTCCAACCGTCCAGGCGATACTCTGTGCCCGAGGCCGGGTTGTCGCAGAAGAGATAGTTGCCCTGAGCATTTCCGGTGCGGAAGGTATATGTTTCCTCGCCTTCAACCTTGGTAATGGCAAACTTGCCTGCCGAAGAGGTCTCTGATGTCAGAGAGACATTCTGACCACCGGCGCTGACATTACCCATGTATTTACCGGTCTCATAACTCTTGATGTGATACTTGAACTCGCCCGATGCATTTTCAGCAAGCACGAACTCCCACACCTGGCTATTGTCCTCCTGGGTCGACAATGCCGAGTAGGCATAGGACGACGATGAGGTCCAGTACAACTGTTGTCCTGGCAAACGCACAGTGTTGTACATACGATAGTATTTTCCCTCCTCTGGGAACTCTGCCTGTGCCATCATGGGAAGCAGCATTGCCAAAGATACGATTGTGGTTAGGATTTTTTTCATTGTATGTTTTGTTTAGGTTTTCGTATTATTGGTTATTGTTTATAGAGTCGGAGTAATCAGAGTATTCAGAGTATTCAGAATTACACTCTCGCTTACTCGCAGGTTTCCGTTTGCTTAAGCATTTCCTTAAGGTAAGGTGCCGTGTATCCCACACCAGCATCGACCATCTCTTCGGGTGTGCCCTCGAAGAGTATCTGTCCACCATTGCGTCCACCCTCGGGGCCCATCTCTATGATGTGGTCGGCAGCCTTGATAACGTCCAGGTTGTGCTCCACGATGACCACGGTATTTCCCTTGTCCACAAGACGGTTAAGCACAGAGAGCAGGACACGGATATCCTCGAAGTGCAGCCCTGTAGTGGGTTCGTCCAATATATATAAGGTACGACCCGTGTCGCGCTTGGCAAGTTCGGTGGCCAGTTTCACTCGCTGGCTCTCGCCTCCAGACAGGGTGGTACTGGGTTGACCGAGTTTGATGTAACCCAAGCCCACGTCCTGAAGCACCTTTATCTTCTGGAGTATGGCAGGTTGGTTCTCAAAGAACTCCACCGCCTGGTTTATGGTCATATCCAAGATGTCGGCAATGCTCTTGCCACGGAAACGGACTTCCAGAGTCTCACGGTTGTAGCGCTTGCCACGGCACTCCTCGCAGGGCACCATCACATCGGGGAGGAAGTTCATCTCTATGCTCTTGTAACCATTGCCCGAGCAAGTCTCGCATCGTCCTCCCTTCACATTGAAGGAGAAGCGTCCGGGCTTGTAGCCTCGAATCTTTGCCTCGGGAAGATCTACGAAGAGATTACGTATATCGTTGAACACGTTGGTGTATGTGGCAGGGTTGCTCCTCGGTGTACGTCCCAATGGAGTCTGGTCTACATCCACCACCTTGTCCACGTTCTCCAGGCCCTCCACCGAATCGTATGGCAAGGGGTCGGTAAGCGAGCGATAGAAGTGTTGCGAGAGAATGGGGTGCAGGGTATCGTTGATGAGAGTACTCTTGCCCGAACCGCTCACGCCTGTTATGCAGATGAGTTTGCCAAGGGGGAAGCTGGCGGTAACGTCCTTGAGATTATTGCCCCTGGCACCATGTATGGTAATGCTCTTACCGTTGCCAGGGCGACGCACGGCGGGAATCTCTATGCGGAGTTTTCCCGAGAGATAACCGCTGGTCAGCGTGTCTGCCTTGAGCATGTCGGGGTATGTGCCTTGGTACACGACATGACCGCCGGCACGGCCGGCACGAGGACCGATGTCCACTATCCAGTCGGCATTCTCCATCATCTCCTGGTCGTGCTCCACCACGATAACCGAGTTGCCTATATCGCGCAAGGACTTCAGCGAGGTTATCAGGCGGCTATTGTCCTTCTGATGCAAACCGATGGAAGGTTCGTCCAGGATGTAAAGCACATTAACCAATTGCGAACCTATCTGAGTGGCCAGACGTATGCGCTGGCTCTCTCCACCACTGAGCGAAACGCTTGAACGGGAGAGCGACAGATACTCCAGACCTATATCCAGGAGGAAGCGCAAGCGTGTGCATAGTTCCTTCAGTATCTCGGGGGCAATCTTGCGCTGATGGTCGTTGAGATGCTCGTCCAGCGACATGAGCCATTCGTATAATTCACCAAGGTCCATGTTGGCGAGTTGTGCGATGTTCTTGCCTGCTATCAGGAAATGCAGGGAGTCCTTCTTCAGGCGTTGCCCATGGCACTCAGGGCACTGGGCGGAACGATTAAACTGCTCTGCCCACTTCTGTGCCGATGCGCTCATGTCGGAGTCAAGCATCTGGCGGATGTATTTCACCAAACCGTCATAGTCGGTGAAATAGTCGCTCGATGTGCGAGCCACCGCGGCAGGGATGCGCAGACGCTCGGGACTACCATTGATAATCTCGTCCACCGCCTCACGAGGCAGTTCGCCAACGGGTGTGTCCATCGTGGCGTCGTACCTTTCCAGCACAGCCTGAATCTGCCAGAATATCATGGCCTGCCGTGCCTTGCCCAGAGGTGCAATACCTCCTTGGCGCACGCTGAGTTTGGGATCGGGGAATACTTTTTCCTCGTCGATGAGCGACACTACTCCAAGGCCCTTGCATCGGGGGCATGCACCCTGTGGAGAGTTGAAGGAGAAGTCGTGAGGTGCAGGGTCGCGGTATGCTATGCCACTGGTGGGGCACATGAGGCGACGGCTATAGTGCCGCACCTCGCCCGTCTCCAGGTCAAAGACCATGATGAATCCCCCACCCTGCTGCATGGCCGTGGCCACACTTTGGCGTAGACGGTCGGCATCCTTTTCTGCCACACGCAGACGGTCCACCACCACCTCTATGCTATGGTTCTTATAGCGGTCCAGCTGCATGTCGGGCAGGAGTTCCTCCATTTCTCCGTCTATTCGGGCATAGAGATACCCCTTCTTGCGCACGCTCTCCAGAAGTTCGCGGTAATGACCCTTGCGGTTCTGCACCACGGGGGCAAGGATGTAGACCCTGCGGCCTTCGTATCTCTCCACCAGAAGGGCCACTATCTGCTCCTCGGTGTATCGCACCATCTTCTCTCCGCTTACATAGGAGTATGCCTCGCCCACTCGGGCATAGAGAAGACGGAGGAAGTCGTAAATCTCGGTGGTGGTGCCCACGGTGGAGCGCGGATTGCGGTTGGTGGTCTTCTGCTCTATGCTGATTACAGGCGAAAGACCGCTGACCTTGTCCACATCGGGGCGCGACATACCTCCGAGGAAATTGCGGGCGTAGGCCGAGAAGGTCTCTATGTAGCGTCGCTGACCCTCGGCATATATGGTGTCGAAGGCCAGGCTGGACTTGCCCGAACCGCTCAAACCGGTTATCACGGTGAGCGAACCGCGTGGTATCTCCACGTCCACGTTCTTCAGGTTGTGCTCCCTGGCACCTTCAACTATTATCTTATTGTTTGACATAAGAAAGACCCCTCCCTAACCCTCCCCTCTATGGGAGGGAGTATAATGTATTAGGGATTTAGAGTTTAATGTTTATTAGCGATAGTAGGGACGTTGCGTGCAGCGTCCGCTTGGTGTTATTTTATTATCTTTCTGACGCAGCACGCTACGTCCATACCAGTGGATGTTCTTTCTCTCTGTTGTAACCACTCCCTCCCCTTGCGGGCGAGCAAGGTCTTCAGAAGAAGCACCAAATGTGCTTCTGTGCCTAGGGAGGGGAGCACTTCCCAGTGCGACGCGAGGACTGGCTGGGGAGGGGTCCATCCCTTCTCACTCTTCTATATAATCCTGGTTCTTGTGTGTAAACACATTTATGGTCTTCTTCAGGCGGTACTTGGTGCCGTCGGCTCCCTTGGCATTGACAACAAGGTAGTAGGCGCCGTTGCGCACATAGCTGCCACCCACGCGTCCGTCCCAGCCTTCTGCCACATCGTCCCACTGATAGAGGCGCTGACCCCAACGGTTGAACACGGCGGCACGGAACTCCACTATGCTCTGATACTCCTTGGCCTTGAGCACGTCGTTCTGACCGTCGCCATTGGGGGTGAAGGTGTTGGGGAACTCCAGTTTACTTCCGCTTATCTGCAGGGTGAAGATGATGGAATCCATGTCCTCCGAGGGATATTCCCACTTCATCTCGCCATTGGTGAAGGTAGCCTTCAGGCGCACCTTATACGTGCCCTTGTGGATGAAATCGTAGTCGAGATTCTCCTCAAAGCGGTGCACCAGTTCAAAGAAGTTGTTGCCCATGGAACCGGTAACGGTATCCACCTGCACCACCCAGTCGTACGTCACGTCCCAACCATCCATATCCTGAGGATTGGCAAGGAAAAGTCCATTGAGCGGAGCATTCTGTATCTCCGTAAGTTGCAGGTCATCGGGATAACTGCCCGTAAGCACCTCGCCCTCGGGATTGGTGTACGTCACCTCGGGTCTCAGCGATGGCATCGTCTGCGACATGCCCATTATGGACACAAGCATCAGAATCAAAAGGTGTATATATCGCATGTGTAATATATTATATAAGGTGTATTTTTGCCTATAATTCCATGCAAAGATAACGTAATGAAATGAAAACGCCTTTATCTTATCTCCTGCTTCAAAAGTTCGTAAATGTACGAAGGACTTTGTGCATAAAGTTCGCCCTCGCTATCTTGGAGCAATTTGTATACTTGGGATTCGTAAACTGTTTTCAGGGCAGATGGCAATTCAGAGCCATAGTCCTTTATAACAAACTCCGTAAGTTGGTCTATCGCACGATTAACAAGGAAATCTCTTTGATTGATGGTTATCATAATCTTCTAAGGTGTTTTATGGCTTTTTCTGTACCAAAAAAGTATTGGTTGTTCAGTTCCTTAAAGGTAAGCTCATTGGCTAAATCTTCAATAGAGAGCGTTCCCTCTTCATAGCGTCCCAATAAATAGGCAACACCGTCGTTAGCGATAGGACCAATAACTATGTCGTAGCTGTGAGAAAAGCCTATAGCCTTATTCCTATTGTTAAAGATAAATTCTGCCCACTCCTTGCACGGACATTCAAACCTTAGCACGTTCAGAATACCAGCATTTAACAATGATTCATCAAATTCGTATTCTTGAATAATGGGGTATCCTCCGAATAGTCTTGCCTTCTTTATTGCAAGTTGCTCGGCTTGTAAACGAATATCGGTAAGATAGAAACCTTGGCCAAAATCCTTGAACCTATTGGATTTTGAAATATCTATCTCCTTAAAATCCATGTATGTTCCATGATACAATTTCATTTTAGCGTTCCTCCGTTATTAGCACAATATACTATCAGGTCATCTACAGCATCATCTATGGATTGCAAGTGTTCTATTTCGTAGAACTCAACAAGGAAGTCTATTCCCTTGAAGGCATACAAATATTCAAACGCCATTTTAACAGAGAGTTTGAAGCGCTTTGCAAATGCCCGAATACATGCATTGGTATAAGGAATTTGATATTTGTTTCCCATTCTATTATCGCTATTGCTTTGATGATAATTCCATGCAAAGATAACGTAATGAAATGAAAAAAGCAACATTTCCTAGTGGAAAGTGATTTGTTCCAAGGAAATGTTACCTAAATAGGGAGGGTGTTTTCCGTTCTCTGTTTTATTCGCCTTCGCTCATCAAACTAAAGCAGTAACCTTCCGTCCAATAAACCACCCAGCAATGTTGGAAATGTCGTACGTAGCACCAATTCCTCAATTTGTGGGATAAAGGTGACAACAATAGTTGCCAAAAGCTTTAAGGCCGTGAAACAAACAGTTGAAAAACGTTTTCATAAAATTGTACTAAACGTTGGGTACATTTGTACGCAATGTTGTGTACATTACTCCTAAATATTCAGTACAATACTCCTAAATATTGGGTACACTTTATAGAAAGTGCTCTTTCTGCTTATACTTACCGTTCTTATTGCCTTTGGATAGTGCAGTTTAGAAAAATCTTAGCCGAGGGGCATTCTGTGAGTATTTATAGGGCAAAAATCAACAGGAGCGAGAATGTGCCTATTTTGACACATACTCGCTCCCATGGAGTTTCAACATCACAGACTTTAGTTACTTCTGAATATTGTTATTGTTCTTTGTTCTTGGTACTTGGTACTTGGATGCACAAATTCTCAACGCGCCACAGCACGAATAGTGTACCCATAGTAGCGATTGTCGAAGTACATTGAGCAATCGAACGGATGGAGGCGAAGAAAATCCGCGCTCTTGGTTTCGCCCCCCCCGCACGTTGACGACCAGTAGTAACCGCCGGAGCCAACGTAATTGAGATTGTTCCCATCGCGACAGCCAGCGGCAGGAAGGAAGATGGAGTTGCTGTTAGGACCAGTTACCTTATAACCATTGACGCCATTCAGAGTGGTCCAGGTCCAGGTGCACTTGTTATTGAGTTCTGAGAGTTCGTCATAGGTGGGCATACACCATTCTGCTCCCATATTGACATATGCAGCATCATCTTCTATGTCAAGGACGTCTGTGGCATATAGAGTGCCGTACTTGGTCAAGGTGTAATTCGGACCTTCGCACCACTTGTAAGTATTCCAACCGTAAGCTTCCTTGGGTTCGGTCTCGCCCCAGGCAAAGTAGTCGCCGTAGGCCTCAGGAGAGTCGGCACCAACATTGCGGTCTGCCCACAAGGTTCCGCTGGGAAGACCGAGGTCAATTTTGTTCACTTCGGGAACAGGTTCTTTCTTCACTGCTGCCACAGCTCGCACAGAATGACCGTAGCCGCGGCTGCTGAGGCCCTTGCCGCAATAGCTGGAATCGAAGTACAAGCTCCACGCGTTGCTCGGGCTGCTCTCGTTGAGCGAAGCTGACCAATAGAAGCTTTCGGAGCCTGCGGAGTAGAGGTCGCCATCGTAACGATAACCAGCAGCGGGCAGAAAAATAGAGTTGCCATTAGGACCGGTTACTTTGTAACCCTTGTTGCCGTTTTGGGTGGTCCATGTCCAAGTACATTTGGTTTTAAGTTCGTTCAGTTCATCGTAGGTAGGCATGCGCCATTCCTTGCCCATATTTACGTAGGCAGCATCGTCCTCGAGGTCAAGGACGGTCTTGCTGTCTACAGTACCATAAGAACTTTTGGTGCAGTACTTGGTCTGGGTGTCATAAGAACCTTGACACCATTTGTAGCTATCCCAATAGAAAATGCTCTTGGTTGAGGTTTCGCCCCAGGCAAAATAGTCACCGTAGGCTTCGGGAGAGTCGGCACCAACATTGCGGTCTGCCCACAAGGTTCCACTGGGGAGACCGAGGTCGACCATAGTATATGAAGTTTGAGTAGCAACTTCTTCACTTGTTGAGAGAGCAATAGCATAGGCTTTACCTGCAATGTAGTTCTTGCCTGCTACCTGATATTTCTTTGCCTCATCGTCATTCTTGGTCACGGTGACATCAATTGTCTTGCCGTCCAGATTCACGGGAGCCATCATGAAATATACGGTGGCTGTTTCTTCGGCACTAACACTGAAGTTCTCCAATGCTATGCTGAGGGTATTGGACTTGTCCTCCAGTAATGATGCCTGTATTGCAGGAGTTTCCGAAGACAAGTCAATATAGCCCTTGGTTATGAATTCTCCGCTATTTTCCTCACCATACTTAATAGAAACCTCGTTGATAGTTGCAGCCTCGTCCAAATCCACCGTCAACTGTACCAGGCATCCCAAGTGCTGCATATCGAACGACACCGCTCCGTTTTCCGGTGTGCTCACACTTGCCGCCATGAAGTCGTAAGCGCCAATGTGGGCAGTGCTTGCATTGCCGTTCTGGGTCTGACCTTCATAGCTAACAGGGATATTTTTCAAGTCTCTGTTGTAGAAGTTGTAAGGATAGTATGCGGCATAGGTTGCAGAAGACTTCAAAGCCCATCCGCCACCTGTAAATGTTGCTGTATGCGTGCCGGCACCCTGTGACATGGCAAACTCTGCCTGACTGCCCGTGTTGGGGAATATTCCTACGGTATCGTTCTCGCTCCAGATGAAATCCGCACCGCTTTCCGTTATTGATACTGACGAACGGGTAGCGCTTTCAAAATCAAAATCTTTACCTGTAATGGAAATTTCCTTTACCGTGGTGCCTGCAACAGGCACATTCTCCACCAAAGCGTCCTCGGAACATGCTGCTACTGCAAACAAGGAAAGCAGAGCAGCAGTCTTTGTGATAAACTTTTTCATTTCTGTCTGATTATTGTACATGTATTATTCCCAGTAATTACCCCAAAAACTGCCTCTATTTTCGTTTGCGCCCCATTCCATACCAGGGTTTGTGATGGTGGGGTCGCCGCTTCCAGCCAGGATTGAGGTCTTCACATCTACCTCCAACAATTGCATTTGAGGCTTTACATAGTTTTGCTTTTTCCCGTTCATTAACACTATCTCCTATCGCCTCCCTGCTCCCTCCGTTCAGCATCTGTATAATAATAAATAAGGTGTGGGAACTATATCTGTCTTATCTTTATATCTATATCAGTATGGAAGATAATTACAATAACACCTTTACGAAAAGTCCTTCCTTGCCACCTCTGTGACTTGGAATTGGTGCAAAGTTAAGGAAAAGTTGTAAAAACAAAAAACTAAAAGGCTTAGAAACTCATACTCGGCATAAAAAGCAAACTTTTTCTGCACTCGCTTAATCGTTTCTTTGGGATTTCGCTCACTTAATCGTACCTTTGTAGGCATGAAAGTACGTTTCGCATACATATTATTACTATCCTTTCTGCCTTTGATGGCTTCGGCACAGGTGGGAGAATACCGTTCCGACCTGGCAATTGGCGTGAACGGGGGTATAGTGATGAACACTGTTTCCTTTTCGCCAAAAATACAGCAAAGCATGTTGATAGGACCGGAAGTGGGCCTTACCGTACGATATACCTGCGAGAAGTATTTTGCCATGGTGTGTGCCCTGCAAACCGAGGTGAACTTCTCCCGCCAGGGATGGAAGGAGCAACCGGAGAATGGCCAGTATGCCTACCAAAGGAACATGAACTACATACACATACCTTTCATGGCACGCCTGGGCTTCGGACGTGAAAGAAAGGGTGCTATGGGATACATCATCCTGGGTCCCCAACTTGGCTTCTGCATAGGAGAGACCGATACTCGCACCGGCAACTGGGGCGATGCCATCAATCCCTACGACCCGGAAGGCCCTACAATCAACGTGCCCCAGTCGCCCGAAGGACCTTGGCAACAGTACAACCTCGGAGTGGAGAAGAAATTCGAGTATGGTATAGTTGGTGGCGGCGGCATAGAGTTCAGTCACCCCAAGGTTGGACATTTTGCTTTGGACGGACGTTATTTCTTCGGTCTGTCGGACATCTTCAACAATGGCAAGAAAGACTACTTCGGACGCTCGGCCAACTCAAGCATAGTAGTTAAGCTGTCCTATTTCTTTGACGTAAAGAAGACCAAGAACAACAAGATAAAATAATCCCTACAAGAAAAGCAAACAGGCAATCACCCACATACGGATGATTGCCTGCTTTATTTGTAAGTACATCTGTTCTATGTGAAAAATCCCTCTATCTGAGTCTGTCCAGACTTCTCACCAGCATATCGTCGTGCAGGATGCCACGGAAAGCCAGATAGAGCAGAATGGCGTTTATGGCAGGAATGGCCGCCCACACCTGTGGACGATATTCGCCCACCAGTCCGTCTCCCTGTATGTAGGCAAAGGCAACCAGCGCCAGATACCATCCCACGAGAAGGATGATGCAGAAGGTGCAGACACGCATCTGCAGGGCACGGCGGCGGAAAAGGAAGATAGCCATGAATTCCAGCACACAGGTGATGCCCATGATGGCGGTAAGCGCCCAGGGATGGTTCTCCGTTCCTATCTCAAAGAACATGCACACTGCAGAAAGCACAAAGCATATAAGCAGGTACAGGGTTTGTATTCTCTGTATCATGGTTAGAGTAAGGCTCTATCGGAGAGGAAATCAGATATCGTCGTCCATTGCCAGGTCCTGAACGAGCTTGCGGTGGTGCACACGACCCTCCTCAAACTCCTCGATGGCAATGAGAGTAGCCTTGGGCAACTTCTCGTAGTAACGGCTGATCTCTATCTGCTCACGGTTTTCGAAAACCTCTTCCAAAGAATCTGAGGTTGTAGCAAACTCCTGAAGTTTCTGGTTCAGTTCCTGCTTGATGTCGGCAGAAATCTGGTTGGCACGCTTGCCAATGATGGCAACGCTCTCGTAGATATTGCCGGTTTCTTCACAGAGGTTCATGATGTCGCGTGTCACCGTGTTGGTGGGCGCCTTAGTCTTCTTGTAGTCCATATTGTATTGTTTCTTTTATTCGTTTTATCACTAATGTTGTGTGTGTGCAAGTTCCAGACGTTAGTCCACAAGTTCATCCTTGCTGGCGTGCTTTTTCACGTACGCCGTGCTCTTTTCCATTATCTTGGCGGCCTCCTTGATATACTTGCTTTCGGGGAAGTCGTTGGCAAAAGCATAGTACTCGTCTATGCAATCGCGATAGCGGTTCACTCGCTTGGAATCCACGCTCTGCTCTGCAAGGTGGAATCTGGAGCGCAGTATCATTATGGAAAGTTCCTCACGTCGGTCGGCGCTTGCAAAGGGGAAATCGCGCAAGGCGTTCTGTGCCGTTACCACACAAGCCTCATAGTTGCTGCCTCCGTAAGCGCAGTTCATGGTGTACGAACCCAGGTCGTAATAAAGCTTTGCGCTGAGGTACTCCTTCTCTACCAACTTGTCCTGCAACTTGTAAATCATTTCCAGAGTACTTTCCTTGATGGAAGTATAGGGATAGTAGTCGAGGAAGTCCTGGAACTCATTGATGGCCTCGTATGTACTCTGCTGGTCGAGGCGTGGATCGGGAGTCATATTGTACAAAGCCAAACCGCAATAGTATCTGGCATACTCCACATACAAGCCCTTGGGATAAACCTGATAATACTTGCGGAAGTACTGCGAAGCGGCATCGTAGTCCTTGTTCATGAAATTGCTCATGGCAGCCAGATAAAGACTCTCCTCTGCATTGATAGTACCCTTCATGAAAGCGAGTACTTCTGCAAAATACACACTGGCCTGGCTATACTTACCCTCCATGAAATATGCCTTGGCCACCTCGTACTTGTACTCATAGTCACGAGTATTCTGAATGGCAGTCCATTTACTGCAGGAACCGAGCACCATGGCCAGCAAAGGTATCAGTATGAAGTATCTTTTCATCTTTATCTGTCAAATATTAGGAATCGCGCACACATGACGCGCAATTTCAGCGTGCAAAGATACAAAAAAATCATGAAGATGTCCCCATTGTTGCCCTTTAATTTCTCCCTTCACCCATGTTTTAAGGCTTTTTATAGAGCAAAGCACAAACTTTGTTTGTCCATAACACAGGAAAAACGTACATTTGTAGAATGAATTTCGAACTGACATCCAAATTCCACCCCACCGGCGACCAGCCCGAGGCTATACGCCAACTGACCGACGGAGTACTGAGCGGAACACCTGCCCAGGTACTGCTTGGCGTGACGGGCAGCGGAAAGACATTCACCATAGCCAACGTTATCGCAAACATAGGCAAACCCACCCTCATACTCTCGCACAACAAG
>JAFYVX010000163.1 GCA_017558255.1 Bacteroidaceae bacterium | reverse complement strand
CCGATGGCACAACATCGTTGACCGCCACATATCAGGGTGCCAGGGGCGAGGAGAAGAGTTGCACCATCCATATCACCTCTTCCACCTTTCCGCTCAGCAAGGAGGCCTTCAATCCATCCATTTGGGACCAGGGCACCTATGATGAAAAGAGTGGTCTGGTGAGGACAGGAAGATATGGTTTTGCCGGTTGGCGATACGACAACGGACTGGACATTAGCAAGCATAAATACCTTGTGGTCGAGATAGAAGGGGGCGAGGGAGCCAATGTTTCCTTGCGCCTGTTTGACGACAACAACTACTGGGGCGACTGTGCCACGTATGACTTTGGCAACGAGAATCGCCTTGTCATACCCATTGCCCAATTGCAGAGGAGCAAGAACAAGCAGCGCCCATTTGCTTCGGAGCATGTCTACATCCTTGGCTTTTGGTCAACAGGTGCCAGACCCTTCCGTATCAAGGAGATTCGTTTGACAGACCACATCACCAAGTAATTTGAGGACTGATCTCTAAACAGGGGAGTTTAACCCCAAATAGGTTTTTAAACTATAATCGCGCTTAATCCACCCCCTCCCCACTTTGTGGGACTCCCCCTGTCCCAGGAGGAGAAAGTTAACGAATAACGTTATCACCCACTCAAACTGTCCCCTTGAGACAGGGCTGGACCCAAATGGAGCGAAGCGGAGGGGGGCTGTAAGATAAAACCAAAGATATATATAAATAGGAATTATGAAAAGAATATACATCACACTATGCCTCGCTCTGATGGGGGTGATGGCAATGAGGGGAGAGACGATAGCAAGCAGTCCCGATGGTCGTATTGTTGTGGACTTTGAGGTGAAGGATGGTTGCCCTATGTATTCAGTCCTTTACGATGGTCAGGTGGCAATAGCACCCTCTGCCTTGGGAGTGCAGACCAATATGGGCGACTATACCAGCGACCTCACTTGGAACCCCTCCGAGGTTCGCAAGGGAGAGTCCTCCGGCACCTACACATTGCCAAGTATCAAGGTGGGTGGAGAGCATGTCTATCTATACAATCGTAGTGCCTTGATGCTCTCGCAAAAGGAGCGCCCGGTGATGGAGATAGAGTTCATGGTCAGCAATAGCGATGTGGCATTCCGTTACACCATCCTTCCACGCCGAGACACACGCTGTTGTGTCGTTACCTCCGAGGCCTCGTCCTTCAGCATCTCTCCCGATGCCCGCGCTTTCCTTGCTCCACAGAGCTATCCCATGGGAGGCTTTGCACGCACCACTCCCAGTTACGAAACGAAATACAGTCTTGGCGAACCAGTAGGCAGAAACGGTTGGGGCAATGGTTATACCTTCCCATGCCTTTTTGAGGTACCACATGCCGATGAGGCCAAGAACCTATGGATACTCATCTCTGAGACTGGTACCGATGGTACATATGTCGGATGCCGTCTTATGGGCGAGAGGGGTGGCAAGTATCGTATTGGTTTTCCTATGGAGGGAGAGCTGAACGGGTGGGGTAGCACCTCAGCACAGATGGCTTTGCCTGGCAAGACACCTTGGCGTACCATCACCATAGGTCACACCCCTGCCAATGCCATCGAGACTACCGTGCCATGGGACCTCGTAGAGCAGAAATACCCTGCCTCCAAAGACTATTCTGCCGACTATGGCAAGGGTATGTGGTCGTGGATTATTGGCATGGACTATAGTTGCAATTTCGACGAACAGAAACGCTATATTGACTTTGCCGCCGCTATGGGTTATCGCTCGTTGCTGATAGATGCCTTATGGGATGTGCAGATAGGTCGAGAGCGCATAGCACAGCTCTCGCAATATGCACGCACCAAGGGCGTTGGACTCTATCTCTGGTACAATAGCAATGGTGCGTGGAACGATGCTCCCCAGTCGCCCAGAGGCATTATGAACGATCCTCGCAAGCGCAGAGAGGAGATGAAATGGATGCAGGAGATAGGTGTGCTGGGCATCAAGGTGGACTTCTTCGGTGGCGACAAGCAATCTATGATGCAATACTATGAGGACATCCTGAGCGATGCCAACGATTTCGGTATCATGTGTATTTTTCACGGATGTACCCTGCCCCGAGGATGGGAGCGCATGTATCCCAACTATGTATCTTCCGAGGCGGTGCCAGCATCGGAGAATCTCCACTTCTCGCAAGGGTTCTGCAACGAGGAGGCGCGCGATTGTGGTGCCATGTATCCCTTCACACGCAATGCCGTGGGAGCTATGGACTTCGGTGGCTCTGCACTGAACAAATTCTATAATGCCAACAACCGTCAGGGTTCGCGTCGTGTCACCTCCGACATCTATGCTCTGGCCACGGCAGTTCTCTTCCAGAGCCCAGTACAACACTTTGCTCTGGCTCCCAACAATCTCAACGATGCCCCGGCCTATGCCATAGACTTCATGAAGAGTGTTCCCACGCGATGGGACGAGGTGCGTTTCATCGACGGTTATCCTGGCAAGTACATCATCCTAGCACGCCGCTCAGGCAATAAGTGGTACATCGCTGGTGTCAATGCCATGGAGCAACCATTGCAAAAGACCATCACCCTGCCCATGTTGCCTGGCAAGAGCACCGTTAGTCTTTACCTGAATGGAGAAATGAAGTCTGTAAACCTTTCCCGAAAGCAAACCATAAAGGTTGAAATACCTACCAACGGAGGCTTTGTTGTAGTGGGGTGAGATTTCGCACGACGGCTTAATCGTCTTGATTTCCTGTTGTATAAATAGAAGATATTCCTAAAGGTGTAGAACGGACCTTTAGGAATATCTTCTATTTATAGGTTAGGATGGGAATGGAGTCTAATAAATATCTTCCTGTTAGACTGTAACCTCGTTTATTTCTTTGCATCAAGTCGCTTTACTACCTGACCATAGATGATGAGGGCAAAGGCAGAAATCAAGGCAATGCCTCCAAAGATGTACCAGATGTAATGTGCATTGGCACTGGCCGCCAACCATTCCTCATGCGAATTGAAGATGGTAGGTTCGGGACAGTACTTGCTAAGCAGGAAGCCAGAGATGCCAAACCCAAAGATGGATGACAGGAAAGAATGCAAGTGGCTGAAACCAAGGTACAAACCTTCCTCGCCTTTGGGTGCTTGAAGTGAGAAATACTCCAGGAAGCGTGGAGAGATGAATGTTTCTGCCAAGCCCTGGAATACAATACCTACCACCATCATAAAGGCCACTGGGTGCATGGTCAGGATAGTCTGACTACCATCAAGCATATTGCCGGCCGCCATGCAGAGTGCAGAGATGGGCATGATGAACATACCCACGGTCATGGAGGTGAGGGCCGAGTGGCGGCGCATCAGTTGGGTTACAAAGTTGACGGTAATCACCACCACCAGAGGATTTACATTGGCATACCACGATGGTGATGCACCTTCGCCAGCAAGGCGAAGCACATACTTGGGCATGGTGGCATACAACTGATGTTGCACCATCCAGAAGCCAGTGATGATGAGGATAAGGGTGAACAGTCTGCCGTTGGTACATACCTTTATCAAAGCCTTCCATATTTGTCCGAATGTCTTGCTCTCGCCCGAGTGTTGTGCGCTCTTATAGAAGAACCAGATGGTGAGGAGCGCCAGGAAGGTCATGCCTGCCGAAAAGTAGTTGAGCGTGATAAGTCCCTCGTTGCCAAGCGCCTCGCGCAGAGGTTTCACGATGGTCTTGCCCGAGAAGGCACCTATATTTACCATGGCATAGAAGATGGAGAAACCCTTGGCGCGTGTTTCGGGTGTCGTTTCCTTTGCCACAGTACCTGAAATGACGCTCTTTATGAATGCACCGCCGCATACTATCAGTGCCATGATGGGCAGAATACCATAACGAAGGTTGCTTTCTAACAAACCTGTGAACTTTGTAATGTCGCTATATTGCACCAAACCTGCAGATTCCAGCCAGGTGGGGTAGACGGCAAGTCCCAGGTAGCCGCAGGTAAGCAGGGAGAAGGCCAGGAGCATGGAATGGCGGAAACCGATCTTGTCGGCCAGGGCGCCGGCAAACGTGGGCAACAGGTACAGGCATGCCGAGAAGACACCTGCTATGGTGGCCGACTCTATGTCGTTGAATCCCAATATGCGACTAAGATAGAGGGTGATAACAATGAATACGCCGTAGTATGCGGCACGCTCGAAGAGTTCTACCAGGTTCGAGACCCAGAAGGCTTTGCTGAACTTGATTTTCTGTGTTGTTTCGCTCATGAATTATTAATGTGTTATTTTTGACATTGTGTTAGATGTCGTTTATTTCGCTGACTTACTTTACCAAAATCTTTCCGTCACGGATGTAAACACCCAAACCTATTTGATGAACAGGACGACCGGACAGATCAAAAATCTTTCCGATTGTGTGTGTGGAGGTGCTGGCTTCAGTGTCGTTGATACCTGTTTCTGTTTCTTTCACATCGATTCTGAAAAGGTTGCTGTATCTGTCGCTCCAGCCGATGCTGTTGCTCCATCCATCGAAGACTCCAGAGGTCATGACTATCAGCGAACCATCGGTGCCGTTGCTTCTTTTGGAAACGAGGAAGTAGGTGCCTTCCTTGGTGCTGCTGGCATCGTTTATGCTCCAATCGCAATAGTTGGCGTTATATGTGCCAAGAGTACCCTTGTTGCTATTGTATCCACCGGTAGAACCACCGCGCCAGATTATATACTGTTTGCTGCTCTGGTTGTAGAAACTATATTTTCCGCTTGCCTCCTTCTTGCATGTGAACTCTGCCTTTGCCCCCTGTTCTTCAGCCGTGGTAGTGGCCAGGTCAAGTGTGTTGTTTCCGTTGATGTAGAGAGCATATTCGGTGCCATTCTGCTGGACGTTGGTCAGGGTTACTGTCTTGCCGTCCCATTGGTCGGCTGGAGCTTCACTGTTGAGCAAGGCATAGATTTTATCCACCTCCTGTGTTGTAGGATCTTGACTCAGAGATTCTATGGCGTTGGTCAATTCTGCCTTCTTCCCATCGGAAAGTTGGGCTTCTGCCACTACGGCAGAGAAATATGCCTGAAGGAAGGCACGGCGGTCAATCTGGGCTTTGTGGGAGTATGCACCATTGGTGATATACTCTACTTCCATTGCCAGATAGATATTGTCGAAGCCGTCGAAGTTGTGCTGTCCTTCACCATTGGGAAAACTGGTGGAGACAGGGTTGTTGCGCTTGCCCCAACCGGTCAGTGTCTCCTCATAGATGAAACCAATGCGTCCGTCTGCCTGAAGGTCCATGGAACTATATGCAGAGGAGGTCTGGCTCACCTGATGGAAACCGTTCCAATCCTTGCAGAAGTTGCCCACGTTGTTCATATCCGTCAAGTCTGTCAGTTCCTTGTAGAAAATACCCACGTTGGTACGACCTCCACCAGTGGGCAGAGATTGCAGGGCCAGATACATTTCCTTCTGGTCACTGTTGCGCACAACGGGAATGATGAGGATTTCACCGTTGGTACTGTTGCCACCGGGGGTGAGACCAGAACCTTCGAAGGTGCTTTTTACAGAACTTTCCCATGAACCGGTGGCTGTCTTGGTGTCCTGGTAGGTGTAGATGTTGTATATACGACCGCCACCTACACGGCTTGACAGGATAACGCGACCGTCTGGCATCTCCTCGCACTTTGGCTCGTCACCACCGGGAGCAGGCAGGGCGTAGGCACCGCCCAGCGCATGCCATGTGCGTCCAAAATCGTCGGAATAGATTACGCGGTTTCCATTGGGGCGTGCACACATGGCGGCATATAGACGGTAGTATTTGTCTTTTTTCACTATGCGGCTTTGGAACACCTTGCCACCACCTACGAAGGCGGCCTGCATGGGGTTGCCGCTATCGAACAGACTGTAGATCTGCTCGGTCACATTCACAGGTTCTCCCCATGTCTCGCCATTGTCGGTGCTATGTATGGTGGCGATGAGGTTGGGATTCTGTCGGGTAGTGTTGCCGTTGCCGTAAACGGTACATCCGGCTACGGCAATTATCAGTACCTCTTTGCTGGTTTGATCTGCCACCACGGCAGGGTCGCCAAAGGCAGTCTCGAAGTAGTTCTTGGTGGCAGATGTCTTGCCGTTACCTACGGCCACATCCTTCATCTCTGTCCAAGTGTCTCCGTTGTCGTCACTGGTGCGGCATACCACATCCACCTGTCCATAGCCGGGGTCAGTACCACACACCAAGCGTGCTGCTACGGTGATGAGGCGACCGTCGCTGGCGGTACTGATGCCGGGAATACGGTATGGGGGGATAACGCCATCGCCTTTGCTTGTGTTGTAGAGATCCTGGCGCTTGGGTTCTACCATACTCTCTATCCCGCTTACGGTGATGGTGTTGTTCTCAACGCTGATGGTGGCACCTTTGAGCACTGTGTTTAGTATGCCAGCCGATAGGTTCTCTTTGGTAATCTGTTCGTCGGTAATGAAGAAACCTCCATTGAAAGCATTTTCCTCTTTGCCATCGTGAGTGTAGGTGACGAAAGCATCCTCGTTATCCTCAATTACCACATTGTATATGTACTTGCCTTCCGTGTCTACGGGTTCAAAGCGCCAAAGCAGGTCATCGGCATTGTGTGCACCTGCTGTCCATGTTGTGATGAAATCCGTACCACCAACCTTGAAATTAGCACCTCCATTGGTACAGTTTACCGCTTCGCTGAAATAATAATAGCGGTACTCGCCCACGTCATATGTTTCGGAGATGGTAAGTTCGTTGAATGTCCCAGCTACGGAACCACCCCAGTTGGCACCAGCCACCATGGGATGTCCGTCACCGTTTTTAACCCCCAGTTTTGTTGTCTTGTCGGTTATGTGCCAGATACCATTGTTTGTTTCCACCTTGGTGTTTGACTGAAGGGTGAACTTCATGCTGTTGCCTGTATGCAGAGCATTGTTGTAGAGGTGTTCTGTGCGCGATGTTGCCTTGCTGATGATGCGGTAATAACCGGTATTAACGCTTTCGGGCAAGGTTACCTCCACTTCCTGTCCGTTCAGGAAGGCCTCGATGTCGTTCACCTTTGGTGCACAATCAATGCCTGCCACACTGCTACTTTGGAAACGTTGCAGGAGGATGTCCAGTATGGCCATCTTCTCAGGATTGTTCTTGTATTCTTCTTTCAGAATCATCACCTTCTCGTATTGGTGTATACCCTCGATGAGGCGTTCGAATCGTACGCTGGAACGGTTGCCTGGATAGTAGCAATACGTGTCGCCGGAACCGAACTTGCGGAAGCGGCTATCTGTCAGAGGATGCTCGTCCCAGTTAATCCATGACCAGTGCAAGTAGCCGTTGAGGTCGTTTGCCGCTGCATACAGAGGCAGATAAGTTGCCTCTGCAGGCAGTGAGTTGGAGTAGATGTTAGGTTCTGCCTCAGCGCAACTGGTATAGACAGTAGTGATGCGGTTCTTTGCCTTGCGGTCAGCTCGTTGTTCGGCGGTGAAGTGCTTGTCCTGTCCCAGAGCCACGCAGAAGTCCTGCAGCTTGTCGCTCAATGATGAGTGGTAGTTACCTGCCAGAGCCATGTTGAAACCAAGTGCATTGGCAATGTTGTATGCATTGAGCATGTCGGCCTCGGCACGCTCGTCCATGGCGATGTTTGTTTTCTCGAACCAACCCTTTTCTTGCAGATGAGCCTTGAAGGCTGTAAGGAAGGCCGTCCACAAATCGCGATATTCTGCAGTACCGGTGGTGGTCTTTAGGGATTTATATGAGGATGATGCCTCATCCCAGTAGCGGAAGTTCATGTCCCAAGGTACCATGCTGAAGCAGTTGATCTGCTTGTTGATGCCGTATTCGTTGCAGAGTTCCACATATTTGTCAAATATGGTGTAGTCGTATGCCCAAGTACCGTCAGCTTTCTTTGTTGTCTGCACCATGGGGTCAAAGAGGTCGTGCGTTTGTTCGCCCCAAGGTTCGTAGAACATGATTGCCGATACGGTTCTCTGGCCGGCACGTCCAAGGGCTTTGAGATAAGGACGAAGAGCCTCGATGTGGCCGTCGCTCCAACGCTCCACCTCATAGTATCGGCTCACGGAGTATGGCTGTTGCCATAGGTCGAGATGGAATTTCTGATCCTTCACCTCGGGCAAAGAGTGTGAATCCACGTTTACGGTCAGCACCAGTGTTTTAAGTACGGTACCACCTTCGTTAACTATTTCCAAAGATGTTTGGTACTCTCCAGCCTCGGCATCGCGGGGAATTTCCAGGGTGCACCATACGGGACGTGTTTCCATGGCAGGAACGGCATGAGGTTTGTCCTGGTCTATTACATCAGGCACAAGCCATGTCTGCAAACCGCTGGGATGGTTTCCGCAGGCCTTGAAATCGTCGGTTATTACATAGTTTACGAAACGTGCGTCACCAGCATTGATACCAGTTTTTGTGCCACCCTTTGTCCATTCCGTCATACGAACAGAAAGCATGCCCTGATCTTCCTTGCTGAAGAGCACCGCCTGGATGTTGGCACGCTCACCCTTCCAGGCATGGATAGTTGCGGCATCCTTGTGTTCCAAGTCGGGTACATCGTGCAGGGAGTAGTGTTCGTCGCGAGATGCCCATGAGGCTTGCAAACCCTCACCGATAGCGCTCCATGCCGCTACGTCTGGAGTGGTACCCACACGTGGTTCGGCATAGTCATTGATGGGATATTTTGTCACATTTTCAGCCACTCCGTTTATCTTCAGGGTTACATCGATGATGGAACCACCGTCGCTGATGAACTTGTCGCCTGCACCGCTGGGGTCAATGCTGTTCCATTGCACCTTGTAGCGCATGCGGTATGTGCTACCGTCGGGCAGGTCCTTTGGTACGCGGAATGTTCCTGGAGTCAGCGTATTATCACCGGCTTGTATTCCGTCGCTGTTCCATCCTGGAGTCGCATTCTCTCCTTTATGACAATAGAACGACCAGCACATCAGTTCGTTGCCTTCTCCCTTTGTGTATGGACCATCGCCTTCCAGTTTTACGTCGAACTGCTTGTTATTGTTCCAATCCACATACACATAGCCGTGCATCCATTGTCCGTTGATAACGATGTCGGGGGTAACAATGTCGCCGGCCTTCACTTCAAATACGGTTGTTGTCTTGTCAAAGTAGGCAGGGCACTTGATTGCCGATGCAATTCCAGTAAGTTCCTGTCTTTCGCTTTGTGTTCCTGCAATGCTCACGCTCTTTGGATAGTGTGTGCCGTGATTGATGTTCACGTCTGCTCCGTGTGCCACATAGTAGTCACTTTGAGCCTTTACTCCCGTTCCGAAGCCCAAAGCCATCAGTGCGAGAAGAAGTGTAGACTTCTTTTTCATAATACGTATTAGTTTATTATAGTTTGTGCGCAACAAATATACTATATTTAATCGTAAAGTCCCTATGGGCATTAGGTAAAAGATGAGGAATATTATGGTAGTTTGAGAATAAATCGCTAAATTTGCGCACGAATAATAACAAAGTAAGCAAGAAAAGAGTGATATCAATAGATCAACTTTCGGTAGAGTTCAGCGCGCGTCCGTTGTTCACGGAAATCAGTTATGTGGTGAACGATCGCGACCGTATTGCCCTTGTGGGCAAGAATGGTGCCGGCAAGAGCACTATGCTGAAGATTATCGCCGGGGTGGAGCAACCCACTGGTGGCGGTGTCTCTGTGCCCAAGGGTACTACGGTGGGCTATCTGCCACAGGTGATGGTGCTTTCCGATTCCTGTACGGTGCGTGCCGAGGCAGAGAAGGCCTTTGCCCACCTGCATGAGATACAGGCCGACATAAAGCGCATGGAGCAGGAGATGGCCCAGCGCGACGACTACGAGAGCGAGAGTTACATGCAGCTTTGCGAGCGTTTCACCCATGAGAGCGAGCGTCTGGAGATGATGGGCGGTAGCGAGTATATGGGCAAGCTGGAACGCACGCTGATGGGATTGGGTTTCCGTCAGACCGACCTTGACCGTCCCACGAGCGAGTTCTCGGGAGGTTGGCGCATGCGTATCGAGTTGGCAAAGATTCTTCTTCAGCACCCCGATGTGCTCCTGCT
>JAFYVX010000162.1 GCA_017558255.1 Bacteroidaceae bacterium | reverse complement strand
GGGAAGAGGGCCTTGATTTCCTCCTGGTTGCCAACACTCTGAGTAGCGGCACCTTCCTGAGCCTTTACAGCACCCTGAAGGGCCTTGGGCAGCTTAGGCTGGTAAGCTGCTCTTGCAATCTGCAATGCACTTTTTTCCATTTTTACTGATTTATTTAAAATTGTTATACAATATTTGCAGGTCAAAGGTACAAATAAATCCTTAATATTTGCTCATCATTCCAGATAAATAGACAAAAAAACAGGATAAAACCTGCAAAAACTCTTGGCGACCTTGCACATTTATAAATAAATATATACCTTAGCAACTGAAAAGCATAATAACGTATAACCATAACACCACTATCAACATTATGAAAAGACGTGAACTGAAAAAGAGTATCAACTTCCTCTGTGGCGAACTCTTTGCCGAGTGCATTGCACTGAACTGCTACGAAAACGTGGACAAGGACCGTGTGGCAAGCGTGATGGAAAGCATACTGATGATGCAGGCCGACATCGTGAGCCGCATATCTCATGTTCAACCCGGCTCTGGCAAGGCCTTCTTCAAAAAACTCCGCGAAGACCTGATCTGCCGCACCGAGGAAATCATCGACGACATACAGGCACTGGCGTAAGGAAACGGAAAGGGGAAAACGGAAAACGGAAAACTCTGGGGTGGCTGGGGAGTCCGAGTAATCAGAGGACTCCGAATACTCCGAATACTCTGAGTAATCCGAGGACTCCGAGAACCTTTCCGTTTTCCGTTTTCCCCTTTCCGTTTTCACTTTTCCGTTTTCACCTTTCCGTTTTCCGTTCTTAAAGCATTATGAACATCTGCCATAGAATACTATTCGGCTGGATGGGTTTCTCGGAAGAGGTTACCGAAAACTTCCCCAAGAAATACATCATAGCCCTGGCTCCGCACACAAGCAACTGGGACTTTGTGGTGGGAATGCTATATTGCCATGCCAAGGGGTTCCAATGCAATTTCCTGATGAAGAAGGAGTGGTTCTTTTGGCCATTGGGACCGGTGATGCGAAAACTGGGCGGAATACCAGTGTACAGAAACAAGAAACAGGGCATGACGGACATTGCCGCACAGAAGGCCATGGAAATGGACACCTTCCGCCTGTGCATCACTCCAGAAGGCACACGCAAGCCCACCACGGAGTGGAAGAAAGGCTTCTACTACATTGCACTGAAGGCCAACCTGCCCATACTGCTCTACGGACTTGACTACGAGCACAAACAGGTAAAGTGCACACGCACATTCATGCCAACAGGCGATGTGGAGAAGGACATGGACGAGATAAAAGCCTACTACAAGGACATGAAAGGACGACATCCAGAGAAATTCAAAATCTGATGCAAAGACTTATTATATACATACTCGTTGCCCTCATGGCAACAATGGCTTCTGCCCAACCCACCAGAACAGTGAAAAAACGGTTGGGCAGTTACTTTGCAACCTACGAAAACCCGGCATACTCCTGCAAGGACAAGGCCAAGGTGGAGCACCTCTACATACGCACAAAGCAGAAGGAGGTGGAAATCGTTGTGAGCGAAATTTTCCTGGGACAGCCCCTCAACAACGAACTCGTTGCCACCATCTATCAGGACGTAAAGACATACCTGCCTGCACCATATAACAAATGGAGGGTAATCATCAGCGTGAACGGATACCCCATAGAACAACTCGTGCCTGCCACCACCCTGCCTGAGCACGACCCGCAGAGATTCTGGAGTTCCGTGAACCACAACGACAATCCATGGACAACACTGCTGAGCCGCCCCTACTCCATACCCAACGGACTGGAGGGAAGGCACATGGCCATCTGGGCAAGCCACGGCAGGTACTACGACATAAAGACCGACCAATGGCGATGGCAGCGCCCAGGGCTCTTCGGCACATGCGAGGACATACTGACACAGACCTTCGTGGTGCCTTTCCTGATGCCCATGCTGGAGAACGCCGGAGCAGTGGTGTATTCTCCACGCGAACGAGATACCCAGGTGAACGAGGTTATCGTGGACAACGACCGTCCATCCATAGGAGGCATCTATAGCGAGGACAACGGTCCCCTGCCATGGGTGGATTGCGGCACGGGATTTGCACACTGGCGCGAGTTCTACCGCGACATGCAGAACCCCTTTGAGGAGGGTACGGCCAGAGTGGCAGATGCACAGACGGAAAATTCAAAGATGTCCACCATAGCCTGGATACCCAACATTCCGGAGGACGGCGAGTATGCCGTGTACGTGTCCTACAAGACCCTGCCCACCAGCGTGCCCGATGCCGTGTACAACATACGCCATCAGGGCATGGAGACACAGGTGAGAGTGAACCAGCGCATGGGCGGAGGCACATGGGTGTATCTTGGCACCTATGCCTTCAGCAAGGGACAGAGCATGGACGGATGCGTCTTGCTCACAAACCATAGCCAGCACCGGGGACACATTACTGCCGACGCGGTACGCTTCGGTGGAGGTATGGGCAACATAGAACGTGGCAAGGTCGGCGAGGAATACCAGAAGATAAGCGGTCTGCCACGCTATCTGGAGGGTTCAAGATACTACATGCAATGGGCCGGTGCACCGTATAGTGTGTATAGCAGCAAGGAGGGTACCAACGACTACGCCGACGACATCAATGCCAGAAGCTACGGACTGAACCATGTGGCAAGAGGTTCGGCCTTCATGCCATGCGACACCTTGCCGGGATTGAACGTGCCTCTGGAACTTGCCATGGGTGTGCACACCGATGCTGGTCTGCGCAACAACATGGAAATCATCGGCACTCTGGGCGTCTACACCACACAGTTCTACGACAAGCAGCTGGCCACAGGTATGTCGCGCCTCGTAAGCCGCGACTTTGCCGATGCCATGCTTGCCCGCATACACAAGGACATGACCTTCCATCTGGGTGGATGGAACAGACGCTCGCTCTTCGACCGCAACTACTCGGAGAGCCGAGAACCTCAGATTCCCTCCATGATCCTGGAACTGCTCTCGCACCAGAACTATGCCGACATGCTGGTGGCACACGACCCCTATTGCAAGTTCATCCTATCAAGGGCAATATACAAGACCATACTGGAATACAACGCGCAGATTCACCAGAGAAAGGCT
>JAFYVX010000161.1 GCA_017558255.1 Bacteroidaceae bacterium | reverse complement strand
AGGTTTGAAACTATAACGGTTACCGCTTATCAGTATCAGGCGTTCTTCGTCTGGATCTGGTTGCAATTCCGTCAGTGTAACAATTACATTGTCAGTAATCTTTGACATGCTGAAACTAAAGTTGACCTTTGCTCCAACCTCGCCAGAAATCCTGGCAGGACTGAATGACAAGTTACTGAAACTTGCATAGGCAAACTGAAGCGATGCACTGGCTTCCTCAAAACGATATGCCTTCAGACTCACATCAACATCAGCAATCTCATATATTGTAGCAAGCTTCAGCGTATTGTTCAGTGTAGCTGGATTGAATGAATACTGTGCCTTGCCGTCCACAACTCCGAGATATGTCAGACGGGTTTCTGACGGAGCAGGTTCCAGACCTCCCAGAGTAATGGTGACATCGCCCTGTTCAGGCAGTCTGGACATACTGAAAGAGAAGTCCAGTTCCTGACCGATGCCATAAGGAACATTATCCTGGTTGAAGTCCAGATCCGTGAAGTTTGCCGGCACATAATTTGCCAGTTGTGTATCTGCCAACCTGAAATACTTGTTCTTAGCGTATATCTTCGTTGCACTTTCCGACTTGCTGGTCTTGAAATGGCATGGTATCGATTTGAAACCTGCTTCGTTCTCTGCACCCTCATACTCTTCCCAGGAGAGCGTTCTTACAAAACCTATTGTCGTTTTGTTCTCTTTTTCGGGAACAATGCTGTTACCGGTCTTCACCGGCAAATCATCGCCCAAATCAGGAGTCATACTCTGGTTCTCCGCCTCCAGTTCAAACTCCAGAGGGAACATGGCATCGCCCAATCCACCTGGTACTTTAAGAAGCACATCAAAAGCCTTGCCCATTCCCATTGGAATAGCATCCGGATTACATTCCATGCGCAGATCCATCCTCTCGCGCAAACTGAAATGAACCTTTCTTTGCAGTCTGTATTTTCTGTCATCCACCGTAACCGAGCCCGACAGCACCATTGTCTGTTTCTTGGTTATGGATGCAAGTTCTTCGGGAGTGATGGTTATCGTTCTCCATCCGTCTGCATTGTCAGAAGCACTCCTGACATACGTCTTTATCACATCTCCGTCATCGGAATCCTCCAGTGATATCTCCACATTATCATTCATGACAACATCGCCATCGGCACTGAAGAATATGAATTTATACCTCAGTTCAAAGTTGTCCGTGCTGACCAAGGTCGTATCTGTGTAACTTACAAAGATACGTGCTATGTTGTCTGAGATATTAGAGAAATCCTCCGTCTCCATTGATGTGGATATGTCACTACTACCGGCACCCAGCATAGCCATCTGCGCCGAGGAATGACCCTCGTGCGTGATGTTGCCTACCTCAATCCTATACCTGAAGTTCCTCAACACAGGAAAATACTCTCCTGCATTGTTACGCAAATCAACCTTATAATATCTTGACGGAATTTCATCGCCCGGTACCGAAGGATTTGGGTCGTAAGTACCCTTCATCAGTATGCAGGAAGGAGAAGAGCGGGGATATTCGCGTTCGTATATAAAATAGGCATTCTCCTGACCATCCTTCGGTCTGTACCACTCTAATTCGTCAGGAATCTCCTTATCAAGTTCGCTGCCCTCTGGCAGAAAGACCTCATAACCTGAAGCTATGAGAGTCTCGTGTTTGACATTCTCTCCATACTTCACGAACTCTCTGTTCCTGCTATTATATGGTGCCACCGAACCTCTGGTCTGTGTGTTCACCACACAATATGACTCCATTTCGAAGTTGCTCACGGCAGATGCAATATCCAACTGTATCCAGGCGAAATTTCGTATCAGGCGCACTCCCTTCAGGGCATTGGTCACCGATGGGGCAATTGTGCCTGCATAAGTCCTTATTCCGTCCGAGAGATGTACCCTTTGCCAATACGCCTCATGTCCATCTTCGGTGTACATGCTGCCCATAACCTCCAGTTCCGAACCGAAGGAGACAGAACTCGGGCCATTGCCTATGAAATGTATCGTGGTCGGAAAATCAGTTGGTGTCAACGCCACCTTGTACGTGTAGTTCTGCTCATTCTCCGTGGCCGGTTCGGCATCCGCCTTGATATACTCCAGCAGATAGCCCGACGCATCAAACACGGCAAGATACAGGTTCTCCAGCTGTGGCTTCTCGCCCAGTGCTCTTGTTGAAGACACACCCATGGGTATCTCGGGAATATCCAGAGATACGGACAAGCACACCTTGTCGCCTACAAGCACACCTGTGAGATCCTTCTCCAGATGCTCCGAACACGCCAGGATGCCCAGCAGTGCCACCACATATATCAGAACCTTTCGGCACATATTCTTCATAATACTTATTTCTCGTCTCCCCATGTAAATACACTAAAATTACTCAGTCGTGGAACAGCCGAGCGCTCCCAATACCAGTCATCATAGACACAACGCACAGGTCCGTTTCCCGATGTGCCCAGACTGGTGGAATATCCGCCGCCGTCCAGCGGTGTCACCGAGCCGTTCGCGCACCAGTATTTGCTTCCCTCTGAAAAGAGAGTGGGAATCTTTCCGTCCGACGACAGTTTGATAATAAAGCGCACCTCTGCCATCGTAGGCACACGCCATCTTCCTGCAGGATAACCATCCTCCTGATATGTGGCGGCACGGTTTATGGCATTCTGGTGAGTAATCGAGTTTGTCACTCCATAGGACGATGCTATCCTGAACTTGGGAGAAATCATATTCTCCACAGTATTGTCAGTTATGGTCTGGTGATACCATGACAGGCGCCTATTTGCACCACCTTCCACACCTGGGGCCTGCACGGCATTGTTTCCCGGTGGATTGCTCTCAGCGGGGTCACGCGGATCTCCCAGGATAAAGTCGGAACCAGCAGGCAGAACCGTGGTGGTTATCACATACATGTTGGGATTCGTGTTGCCGCCTCTCAGTCCATGCGCACCGCCATAGCTGCCGTTGCCACTGCTGTTGCTCGCTGTGCCGTTTACAAACTGGAATCCGCCCTTGTTGTTGGGATTGGCGGCATAGTCCGAATTCAGATGGGCTTCAATCGTAATGGCAGGATATTGTGTTATGGTAAGATTCTCATAGAACCTCTCCGGGTTGTCCTTGTGGCAAAGTGTAAAGGTGAAGGTATAGGGAGCATAGTCATAATCCGTGGTATTCACAAAGTCGTTGTTCAACTTGTGGTTCAGACGTATCATGCTTCCATCCAATGTGAGCCAGTTCTCGGCCAAAGCCCTTGAGGTAATGTCCCTGTCGGTCTTGGTGGGATTGCTGTCGTTGCCAAAATCGGGTACGGTCACCTTCAGGTCCTTGATGATACATTCGTGACTGGTAATGAAGGACAGTGTAAAATTGTCTTTATTGTTCAGCGTGTATTCGTTCTGTTCTACAACGAGGTAATGTGCCCCTAACAGTTCCGTCTCCATCTCCAGACCAGACGACCAGTCCTGCCAGCCGTTTTTCCAGTCCACCACCTTATATGTCAGACCTTCAATTACCACGGGTTCGTCTGTTGCGGAAAACGAACCCAGTACACCTATGTTCAGGTCCATGTTGTACCAGTTGTTGCGCTCAAGGTGCATGGTATTCGGAAACACCCTATAGTAGCAGTTCTGGAATTTCTGGTCTCCATTGGGCAATGTGCATGTCCATGGCAATACGATGGAAAACGACAATGCATCGGCACTCTGGAACTCCCATGTCCTGGGATATGAGTAGAAGGGGTGGAACAACTGGAAAGTTCTGGTTTCTGCATCCACCGTCTCCACCCTTTCACCGGTTCTTCCTCTGGCACTGTAATCAAAAATGCCATCAGCGAAATCTGCAGATAAATTTGTTCTGGATGCTGCCTTCAACATACTAACAGACAAACTGGCTACTTCAGGTGTCCATACCACCCCGTCCGTATCCATGAACGAATCGGACACGGAAATACGCATAGAGAACTTTGCCGCCAATCGCTTCATGGGCACCTCGCCCGCTGCTGCCAGCACCTTGTTTCTGTTCACTATCGTGGCAGTACCCAATCCGTCCATTACAAAGGATGGTTGGGTGGTGCTTCCCTGAAAGTCGGTATTTATGACCAATGCCTTCAGGTTATCCAGCGAGGTATTTTCTGGTATTCCCACACCGTCGGGCAGATTGGCTATGACATAGACTTCGCACTCGTTTGCCGGACGCGGGAAAAGTTGTTCGTTCAGTTCATTGTCGTTCAGTGGAACACGTATCACAGCCTCATCCTGAGTGCCTGCTTCCAGCGTAGTAGCACCCATAAACAAGGCGTTT
>JAFYVX010000160.1 GCA_017558255.1 Bacteroidaceae bacterium | reverse complement strand
TGTAGATATAACGTAATTTATTCGCAGATATTGTATTGTTTCCTATATTCGAGTTTATAAAACTAATATTTTCTGAAACTTAACTTACCTGTTTCCGGACTAGTCAAAACAAGAGTCTTGGATGTCAAACTCTCTACCTTCATCATTCCGTCTGACGGTACACCATATTGTTTAAGAACATCCATAGACAATATCTCATCATGACCATTACCTTTGTATTTTACCGGTTCATACACTCTAATAGAAGAACCCATATTCTGAAAAGAGGAGAGTTGGTAACGCTTTGACACTGACAACTTCTGAAACATCATCATCTGTAGCTGGAAACTATAATAAATCTGCATTTCCTTGTCTCCTATCAGTTTACCATCTGGAGATTTCCACTCGTACATTTGCCATTGGCCATCTAATCCGTCATTACAGTCCACCTTATCACAAGAGCAAAATACCAGCACTGGAACGAATACTGCCAATAACAATATATATATATTCTTCATTGCTTTAAAATTCTTGATTATTTCCAATATCACAATCTCACAAACAAACTGCCTTCTATTACTGTGTTTTGTTAAGCCATCCGTCAAAAGCTATAGTCAGCATTGCTGCGTTTGAATTACCCAAAAGAGTGCCATCATTATGACCATATGCCGCAGAGAAAGACAATCCTCCTCCCCATTTGGGTTTATATGTTGTCTCTAATAATAGATAGTTGGCGTAACAAGGTTCTTTTAGTGGCTGGATATAGGTACCCAGACTGTACTGATGAGTATACATCGCTCTCCATGACCATTCATCTGTTGGCGCTCCCATCAGTCCTATGTGGTGAACCTCAATTCGATTATGCTGCGGAGACAAGTTTCCTTCGCTTCCCAAATAGTTATTATATATTGGAGACAAAATCAACGGATTACCTATAACAAAACCACCCATCTGCCATGCACTATAAACGTGATTGTTGTAATATTCATCGCGAGCACTTATCTGTTGAGGGTTCTCAGCAGTCTTGTCATGAAATATCGGTCCAGACTGGTTCATGGTTGTGTTATACTCATATACGAAGGAAGACAAAAAAGGATTCTTTGACAAGTTCACTTCCAATCCCAACAACATATCCTTCCAGAAACCGTATTGCATAAACATCTGGCTATGGTCTTCAAACATGTGCTCCATATATGCACCTACGCTCCACCCTTTGGACTTCCAATCCAGACGAATATGCCATGAACCTACATGATTACCTGATGCATTAGTATAATTTTCGTCATTAACATCACCGCTACTTGGAATAAAGGCAGTCCAAATGTTTCCACCCAAGTCAACCTTTTCTCCCAGTGAACCACCACCATATTGTTCAATGTTCCAACCGGTACCGCCAAACTGGCATGCCATCTCCAGACCTCCAGAAAACAGAAGTGGGAACAATTCACTATTACCCAGACGGACAAACAATGCCTTGGAATGGAACATACTACCATTTGTGTATTTATTAGAAGTCCCAGCATTGAACTTGCGTTGCCATGCTCCATCCGTGTACATACCATAAGCAAGGTGTCCTTTAAATGAGAAAATACCGCTAGTGCCAGGTACGCGCCAAAAATCAGGCATCTCTGCCCTAATCTGGGGGATAGGACGAGCATTGATACCCATTGCCAATCCAGCTGTAGAGAGAGCAGGATTCTTCAATTCAGAGGGACGCTCCTTCTGGCCTATACTTAACCTGAGCATCTTCCATTCTATATCCAAATATGCCTGTTGCACGCAAAAATAGCCATTCTCACTATTGATGGGAGAGGCCAAATCAATGCCGTAACCGGTACGCCAAAACCATAAGGAATCAGTCTCCACATCTCGCCAAAGAGCAACTCGAGCTAGTCCAGAATAATTGTCAGTAGTCCCTAATCCATAACGATTATTGGTAAACCAAAATGGAGCATTGTCTCCACCTCCTGCTGTACCCTGTGCAGCAAAAGAATATCGGACATTCTCTGTAAGGTGCGATAATTGAGCTGCGCAACCCAATGAGAAGATGAACAATGTTAGACAATATATTTTTCTTAACATCTTTTTATGTCTAATTTACTACAATTATGCGTGATACCACAGTCTGCCCTGCATCCTTGGTATTACATACCACATGATACACCCCACTGGATACTCTATTGCCAGACATATCTGTACAGTTCCATTTAACACTGCCTCCAACACTTTTTCCTATCCAAACGGCTTTTCCAGATGCTGTAAGTAGTTTTACCTCCGATTCATCTGCCAATCCCTTTATCGTAACCTCTGGATTTACAGATGGTCGGACAGGATTAGGATAGATGGATATATTGTCTTCAGAAAGTGTAACCTCTGGCTCTGTAACCTGTGCGTCATAACTGCACAATCCAGCATCTGTAGCAAACATTACACGTCCGGTATAAGGATGTACAGCTATTCCATGTATGCTATTTGAGAGTAACGGCGAATTTTCCTTTGTAAAATGGTGTATGGTTTTCTGTCCATCATGACTGACTAAATATACGCCATCATTCAATGTTCCTATCCATTTACTATTGGAAGGATCTATAGCAATTGCATTAACATCTACTCCAGCTAAAAGATAATCTGCAAATCCACTTCCGTCATTGCGATTACGCTTTATCTGGTGGAAATGAAAGTCAGACTCAAACCAATTCTGCGGAGTCGTAATGACAAACAATCCTTCATTGGTACCACACCATATTTGGTGGTCCTTGTCCTCTGCCATACAATAAAATTGTGTTGGCATCACACTTGTTCCGTCCTGGTTAGTTATTGTATTACGCAACAAATGCCTATCGTCACTCGTAACATTCAGGGTTCCAGACGTATCAAATCCAAAAAAGCCTCGTTTATCACCCTCATAAGTAACCATAAAGTTGATTCCGTGATAACCGAACAAATACTGTAAAACATTTTCGGATTTAACAATTTCCGGATAATAAAGAGACAACCACTTACCATTAGGACGCATTATTCGTACAATAGTATCTGTTTGTTGGTTGGCCATCCAGAGATTACCATTCAAATCATACTGAAGAGCTGTGCATGTACAATAATTCCATGGTATTGATGTTGCGACGTCAATAAATTGAAGTGGTGAATTCTCATAATTATATAATCTGACAAAATCAATTTCACCATCATCTCCGAGACGATATTCGTGCAGACCATTTCTATATACAGCACCATAGAAATGAGTATCATCCAATGGATCTTGCACCAAGTCTACACTATTATAATGAGACAATTTCGGGTATTGCTTCTTTGGTCCTTCTTCATCAAACAAAGTCCACTTTGGAGCAGCCCCACCATCCTCCATGAACATAAACGTTACAGGATAATAAGATGAAGTTTGTGTATTTACACCACCTGCAGATAACAATCTATCACCAACAAAAGTTATATGATAAAACAAGTCACGTCGTGGTGAATCTAAATGAAACAGAGGTTCTGAATTCACGAACTGTTTGTCCTGCAAATCATAACAGCTTATACCCTCCAGACCTTCTGCTACATAAAATTTACCTTTTATATAGGTTATGTCTTTGGTTGATTTAGGAAGTTTGAAATTGACATTATTCCATCTACTTGTATACTCATCATTATATATGAACACGTGAGACGAATTTCCAAACACAAGACATCCGTCGTCAGAATCCATGTAGGTAACCGTGTTTTGCAAGATATTAAGGGCACGGCCATTTAATGAGATCTCGTCTACCCCATTTTCTTTTCTTCCAAACAGATGCGAATCATGAACGGCAAGTTCTACATATACCTCCTCACTTATCGGAGTGTCCCAAACGGACTTATCGTGCATATTGCTTATTGCCGAAAACTTAAAAAGACCATGATTCGTTGCAACATAAAACATTTCATCTATTTCTGCAAACGAATAAGGCTTGATACCAGACAAATGATACGTTTCTCGTACAACAGCCTCATAAGCGTCTAACTCTATAATTCCCCTATCCGTACATAGAAAGACCTTTTCACCATAATGTCCTATGCCATAGACACTCTCTCCCATTATAGAATTGTCCTTCAGTGCAGTAATGTTATGCACATCACCATCATTGTCAATCAAATCAACATTACCTGTAGCATATACAAGAAAAAGTGACTCTGTTGCTGGGTTATATGATATATGAGAAATCTCCTTGTCGTTCAAATCATGCAGACAATCAAATGTCTCTACACTTCCATCCTCTACATCATATCGTACAAGATTACCAGTTTTAGAACCAATGGTGCCACTACCTTTCATTATGCAATAAAGGTAACTGCCTGCAGCCTCGAGTTGTACCGCCTCACTATATGCTGGATACACCTGCCACTTCTCGTTTTGCGAATACGAGAAGAGACCGGTGCAGCAAAACAGGACAAATGCAATAAACGTTCTTGTCATCCTAATCCTCGGTACGAACATCATGACTTATACTGGCATAGTTCTCATACGAGCCATAATGCCTGTAATGTCCATAATGTCCATATTGTTGTACATATCGGCGTTTATTAAAATCAACCCCATTGATTACTACGTTGCATTTGGGGAGCTTACCTGATTTAGATATAGAATTAATCAAATCAAAATTTGCCTTCGGAGTGAAATCCGTACGAGTAACGAAAATTGTCAAATTAGCCAATCTTCCTATGGACAATGTATCTGATACTAATCCAACTGGAGGGGTATCAAGTATTACATAATCGTACTTTGATGACAAATATGCAATTGCATCTTCCAACAATGCTCCGCTTAAAAGCTCCGCAGGATTGGGTGGTATTATGCCCGCAGGAAGCACATCCATATTCTTATGTATTCCCGAGGGTATTATCTGCCTATCCAATAACGCATAATCCGGTTCCGAAGTACAAAGAAAATTCACAATTCCCTGATTCGTTGGTTTAAAACCAAATAATGCTACCAATCTGGGTTTGCGTAAGTCGCATCCAACGACTATGACCTTCTTGCCCAACAAAGCCAAGGACATGGCCAGATTTGAAGCCACAAACGTCTTACCTTCGCAAGGAATACACGATGTCAGCATTATGACCTTCTCCTCTGGTTTCAACACAAAGCCAATATTTGTACGCAAATCACGGAAACCTTCTTCGATTGCATCATTGTAGTTTTCTCTCACGACAACGGCACGTTCATCCCTTTTCGTATCCAAATTCTTTGCTAATGGGATATCGGCTAATATCGGGAGATTTGTCAATTCCTCAACGTCCTTTCGTCCAGCAATATGGAAACGCAACAAATCCATTGCCAAAAACAGTACTATAGGCAAGATTAGTCCCACCAGGAATCCGACCATTATTATTGTACTCCCTTTGGGGCCAATCATTCCTGTAATTACTGGAGTATCTATCAAACGTCCCTTAGCAACTGTGCTATATAACTGAATGAAATTTTCTTCACGCTTTTGCAAAAGAGTCAAATATAACTCTGACTGCAGAGTTTGCTGACGCAAAATACCCGTCAACACACGCTCCTGTGTGGGAGTATTGGCTATTCGGCCTGTCATATATTTATATTCGTCTTCAATTGTCTTTTTGCGCAATTCTGCATTTCGCAACACACTTTCCATATTTTGACGAACAGTAGGCCAAAGAGTCTCAATCTCATTCGTAACCCTTACCACCAATGGATTTTCCTCGCTACTACCTTTCAAATAGCGTGTTCTCTTCAACACACATTCGTTGTATTCGGCGATTAACTCCCCCAAAGATGCCGCAATAGGAGATGAATCAAGTCCTATATTTGCAGGTATAATCTGAAGATAGTTTTCTGGATTATCCATATATTCTATCAAGGATTTTAGGACTGTCACCTGTGTTTCAGCATCCAGAAGCTTCTTTTTATATTCTGATGATGACGTCAGAGCTGTAGTTGCATCATTGGCAAGATTAATAAGTTTATTGCCTTTCTTGTATGACTCTATATGTCCCTCAGTCTGGTCCAATTCAATTCTTATGTTTTCCAGTCTATCTGCAATAAACTCCTCTGTTTTGCGTGCAACTTCATTCTTATCTTCATTGGCAGCATCATTATAGCACGCAAACAACTCTCTCAGATAATCCAAAGCACGCTCCGCTTTTGTATCTACGACTCTCACATCTGCCACCGTAGTTGTTTTTGCAGTGGCAGAAGCGCTAAGCATACCTGAAGCATACATTCTGCCAACAGTCTGAGGCGAATTTATGGTTACGTACAACGTTCGGCCATTCTCCATGGCTTCAAGAACTTTTTCTACCTCAAGTTCTGATTTTCTTGCCAATGCGTCCCTATTAGCAGATACTATTATCGTTCCGTAGGGAGTAGAGATCTTTGCAGGCAATGTTTTGACTACTTCATTAAAAATCAACTGATCGGCATCAACAACGCCAGAATATCCCCAGACATTAAAAGAGTCGCCGGTTTTCACAACCTCAAACTGCAGCACCGTATTCAATGTCTCTATTGATTCTTCTTCCAAATCTATCAGTATAGGAGAAGACTTATACAGTTCTACATTCTTGACAGACCCTTCCAAATAGTATTTCTGATATAACTTCAAACGCTTTACAACGCTTACAGACAATGACGTACTGCGCAGTATCTCCAGTTCATTTTCAAATCCGTCTGTATTTGACATTGTTCCCATTTCATTCAATGAAAGACCCATACCGGCAAAAGAGCGGTTCTTTTGGCCAGAATCCTTTACAAGGACTTTCATTGAAGCCGCGTATACAGGAGACTTGTATTTCAAATATACAAATGAAACTCCCACACATATCAAAACTGAGATTAATATCCAATACCAGTTTATTACGGCAATATTCCAGATTTTCTTAAAATCAAACAATTCCTTCCCCCCAGTGATGTCCAGCAAATCCTTGTTGTTGAATCCTGCCATAGTCTATCAAAATTAAAACCTTTTCTTATTTCAAACAGAGACCACAAAAGGCAATCTCAGTCAGCAAAGGTATAAATTATTTTTCTTATACCCAAAAATTAAAGGCAAAAGTAACCCACCAACAAAAAAAAACGGCATAAGTTACTTTTTTATATTTTATTACAATAACTTTGCCGAGTAATGAGAAATTTAGTTTCTGGAAATATAGATGATAAGTTCAAAATATACTTAATTTCAGCATGTGATATAATTATGCTGAATGCATGTTTTGTGACATTATACTATGGACTTTGCTTTAAAAACATAGACTTTCTACTGGTTCTGCTCGCATTCAATGCTATCTCAATACTGGTATTGCGTCATTGTTTGTCACACGCATTGCAAATTCCATGGCTTTACAGTCCGTTTAACCGCTCGTTAAAACGCATAGCGGACATATGTATATCTATTGTCTTTTTACTTACTATCTTCCCACTGATATACATCTTTCAACTCATCTGCATAAAGAAATGTCACGGAGGGCCGATACTTGAACCTTGCAATATCAAAAGTAACAATGACAAGGTCTTTACAGCTATAAGGTTCAGCCAAAACTCTCTATGCGACAAGACATATTTGAAGCTGGCTCCTGTTATTTTTAATGTCATTCTTGGACATTTCTCGTTATGGGAGATAAAAAACATAGAAGAGATTAAAAACAACACCGAAAGCGACTCTAATTTTCCTGAAAAAACATACGCCCCGGGAATCACAAACATTTCAATTGATCAAACACTAACACAATCCGATAATACGGAAAATATAAACCTAAAAGACTAATTAGCTATACAAAATGAGTATATTCAACAAACTATTCAAAAAGAAAACGCAGGACAACATTGGTGGCGTGGAGGATTTCATGATACTAATCCGCGTATACTACCAAGCAACCATTGCATCACATATTGGCATAAACAATTTGGCCGCCCTACCAGATTTGAGAGTCTTCAAACAGACATACCATGTAACAACACTTAACAACAAACTCGGACTTGCAGAAAAAAAGCAATGCCAGAAGATGTTGCAAAGCATTTATAACTGTAGCGACAATTTCTTTAAGGAAATAGACCTCAGCATCAAGAAGAAATGCCGCTCCATCCAAGATGTCCAGCCATACTTTTTGCAGTTTCAGGGATTCTGCCAAGACCTCATGATGCTAATGGGCAACTTAATGCAATGGAAATTCCGCTTACCCAGCTTCTTCCACAAGGCACTTCGTTCCATGGTAGAAAAGCAAATACATGACATACTGACAAAGAACGATTGGAAAGATGAAGCTGTACGAAGAGCCTGTATTTCTGTTCGCAAGTACCAATCAGCATTGTCATATAGCGAAAATTGGATGACTGAGTACGTACACACGACAGTAATGCTTGCGAAAAAAGAGAAAAGACCACAAAACGCAGAATAAGTATGAATCAGGACGTCACATCACTTATCTCAACACTTAAGGCAAAAACACACCAACTGCTACTTCAGCATGACAGGCTTAAGTTGCAGTTGGAAGAGACCGAACGCATGCTTTCCGAGCAAAAGCAGCAATGCATGCATTTGGAAGAGGAAAAACGCAACCTCGAAGAAAAATATGCAAGATTGAAAATGGCCAAACTTATAGACATGGCTGATGATGACGAACTGAGAAGCACTCGCAAACGCATTAACAAGATGATATCGTCTGTGGACAAATGTCTTGCTACGCTCAAAGCACAATAAACATGGAAGACAAACAAAGAATAACCATAAGATTTGGTTCATGGGATTTGCCTATGACCGTACTGCGTAAGGACGAACACCTTTATCGCAAGGCAGAAGAACTAATGAAGGAAAGATATGCCTTCTACACCCGTAATTACAAAGGCCTCACCCCAGAACGCTACATGGTTATGTGCATGCTGGACATTTCCGTCAGACTTCAGCATTCATTAGAAAACAACGCTAACAACAATCTGATCGATGAGTTACGCCCGCTAATTGATGAGATTGAATCAAGACTGAACACCTAAACAAAGATACATTTACATTATATATAATTATTCTTTAACCTAATTTACACAAACGCGACATGATCGAAATTATAATTGGAGCAGCATGCGGCATTACATCAGTTATTGTCTGGTGGGCCATCTGGTACTTCGCTGTAGTACCACAGAAACAAAAAAAGATGGAAGAGGAAGTTCGTAAGGAAGCAGAAGTCATCAAACAGAAGAAACTTCTGGAAGTAAAGGAAAAATTCCTTTCCAAGAAGAACGAACTTGACAAAGAGATCCACCAACGTAACCAACAACTGCAGCAAGCAGAAAACCGTAGCAAGCAACGAGAATTAAGTCTTAACCAGCGTCAAGACGAACTTAATCGTAGAAAGCAGGAAACAGAGGCGATACGCGCCAAACTGGAAAACCAGCAGATTCTACTTGAGAAGAAGGAAGAAGAATTAGATGCAAGACAAGCAGATCTAGTAAACCAGGAACGCTCAAAATTAGAAGAACTCTCTGGGCTTTCTGCAGATGAGGCCAAGCAGCAACTTATAGATTCTCTTAAAGACGAGGCACGCACTAATGCACAAGCCTACATCAATGAAATCATGGATGAGGCTAAGATAAATGCAAATAAAGAAGCCAAGAGAATCATCATACAAAGTATACAGCGTGTAGCAACAGAAACAGCCGTAGAAAACAGCGTTACTGTATTCCACATTGACAACGACGAAGTTAAAGGTAGGGTTATAGGACGCGAAGGACGCAATATCCGCGCACTGGAAAATGCTACTGGTGTGGAAATTGTTGTTGACGACACCCCTGAGGCAATTGTCATCAGTGCTTTTGACCCCGTTCGCAGAGAAATATGCCGTCTAGCACTGCATCAGCTTGTTTCCGACGGAAGAATCCATCCTGCACGAATTGAGGAAGTTGTTGCAAAAGTAAAGAAACAGGTTGAGGAGGAGATACAAGAAACCGGTAAACGAACAACTATTGACCTTGGCATACATGGTCTTCATCCTGAACTTGTACGTATTATCGGTAAAATGAAGTATCGCAGTTCATATGGACAAAATCTGCTTCAGCACGCAAGAGAAACAGCCAACCTTTGTGCAGTAATGGCGAGCGAACTTGGTTTGAACCCCAAGAAAGCAAAACGTGCTGGTCTGTTGCATGATATAGGTAAGGTACCCGACGAGGAACCAGAAATGCCCCATGCATTATATGGCGCAAAACTTGCAGAGAAATACAAGGAGAAACCAGACATCTGCAATGCCATTGGTGCACATCACGAGGAAACAGAAATGACGTCGCTGATAGCGCCAATCGTACAGGTATGTGATGCCATTAGCGGTGCACGTCCAGGTGCACGCCGTGAAATTGTAGAAGCATACATCAAGCGTCTCAAGGATCTGGAGAATATAGCAATGTCATATCCTGGAGTCACCAAAACCTATGCAATACAGGCAGGTCGCGAACTTCGCGTAATTGTTGGTGCAGACAAGATAGACGACAAACAGACAGAGAAACTGTCTGGAGAAATCGCTACACGCATTCAGAACGAAATGACATATCCTGGTCAAGTAAAGATTACAGTAATCCGCGAAACACGTTCAGTTGCTTACGCCAAATAATAGCAGTAGCTTATGACAATAGCAGTTGACTTTGACGGAACAATAGTTACACATGAATATCCACAAATAGGGTCGGAACTTCCTCTTGCCATCCCCACTCTTAAAAGGCTGAAAGAGGATGGACACAAACTCATTCTATGGACAGTGAGAGAAGGAGATTTGCTGGATGATGCTGTACTATGGTGCCGTGAAAGAGGATTGGAGTTCTATGCTGTAAACAAGGAGTTTCCTGAAGAAGATGTCAAAAACGTACACTATTCTCGCAAACCAAAAGTTGACATATGGATTGATGACCGAAATGTCGGGGGCTTACCTGATTGGGGAACCATATATCGAATTATAAAAGAAAATAGGACATACAACGAAATCCTCTATGCAGACATAAACTCGACTGCCACTACAAGAACAAAACGGAATTGGTGGTTTTTACCTTAAGTTCGCGACACAAAATATCAAGGTAGATTGACTAAGTACTAAATCCATTAAAACAGACCAATATGAGAAGGATTACATATCTTGCCAATATAGCACTATTAGTGCTTGCAAGTATATTTTCCAGCAGTTGCGTCAGCCAAAAGAAACTGGTATATTTCCAAGGAGCTGACACTTTATACCAACATGCCCAGGAAATTGCCCAGCAATATGACATGAAGCTTAAACCTGCTGATCAAATACTGATAAAGATTACCACATCAAGTTCAGACCCTGCACTTCTGGAGATTTTTGCCAGAGATGTCACTATGGGTTCATATGGTCCCAATGCCTCAACAAACAATCAAGGAGGAGGTCTGTCAAACTCATATGGTTATACCGTAACAAACGATGGTCATGTAAATCTCCCTGCACTTGGCAGAGTGTATGTTGACCACATGACATGTGAAGAAGTTGCAAAAGTAATCGAAAACAGGATTAAGGAACTGAAGCTCATCAACGACCCTGAAGTTACAGTACGCCTCATGAATGCTCGTGTAACAGTAATAGGTGCCGTCAAATCACCCCAGACCGTAAATCTCACCAGTGAGCGCAATACCATCATTGATGTTTTAGCACAATGTGGAGATCTCGCACCGGCATCGTTAAGAAAGAACATTAAACTTTTCCGAGAAGAAAACGGCAAACGATTCATGTACACTATAGACCTAACTGATGTTGATGTTTTTAAAAGTCCGGCGTTCTACGTCCAACAGAACGACATGATTTATATTGAACCTAACAAGAGTCTGGGAATACAAAGCAGTGCATTCTACACATTCCTTGGCGCAGGTGCAAGCATATTGGGACTTGCCTCCAGCATAGTTGCGTTGATTCTTAGCATTAAGGGAGCAAAATAAATACCATAAATTCAGACAATACTAATTACGGACCGACATTCTATTACCTGATGTCGGTCCGTTTTTTCTTCTCTTTCATCCTTTTACGTATATTTTACCAGTATATCATTCAAAAAATACAATACTAAAGATGCTTTCACACATAATTTTACTATATTTGTAGAAAATTATCATTTACAACAACTAACCTTATCACTATTCATCATGAAACAAATAATCTCATCCCTGTCCTTGATTGTACTTTTGTTCTCCTCATGTCAGACAATGTCATTTGAAGATGACGAAGTTGGAAACGAGTCTGGCACCATGTGCATGACGTTCAGATTTGGTGGTTTTACCATGACTGGCATTGAAGAGATACAATCAGACGACTCTGCCGAATCAAGGGCAGCAACCAATCAGACAAACTATTCCGACAACCTCTTATTGGGAATATTTGACATGGACGGATGTCTCATTGACAGTATACAGTATCAGTATAAAAAGGACACTAACACAAATTACGGAACGTTTAACCATACCCTCAAATATGGCAAGTACACAGTTCTGGCCATAGGATGGAACGGAGAACAACAATGCCATGTTCACAGCTTAGACAGCATCAGTTTTAGCGAGAAGTGGGTTCCCAACACGTTCCTCTGCCGTCAAAACTTCATTGTAGATGACTCTTATTCTGACACACGAACCCTCATACTAAAAAGATGCGTTTCGAGATTCATGCTATCTTTCAAGGATGAAATCATACCAAGCGATCTTAGCAAATTCACCATAGACGTATTCGGTGCGGGTAACACACTAAATAGCGGAACAAGGCATTGCTCAAAGATAGAAACATATCAAAGAGTGATTACCGTCAACATGGCTCCATCTTTGATTAAAAGTATAAGTTCATATTGTTTTCTGCCATTGGACAGCGCTGGTGTCAATATTGATGTAGTAGCTTATAGTGCAAATGGAGACACCATTTCATACAAGAGTTTCAGTAATGTGCCCATGAAGATAAACTATTCCACTAACTATATCGGCAACTTCTATAACTTTGCATCAGGTACAGATGAAATAACCTTTGAAACAGATTTCGATGGAGAGTTTGTTCATGAATTCTGAGTCAAGCAAAACATATCACACATCTACAAATCCATAATCAAAGCCTCTTCATCATCATAGTATCTGTAATGTCGGATACGCTTCCATTCCGGATTGTACAACAACCAAGCCGGAGAGAAGTTTTCTGTACCTCGGCTATCCAATCTACTCACTACCATACGGACCGTCAATCGATGTATATCTACAGCCGGGATATATAACATCTCTGTACCCGAATTGTTGTAAGTTACCGCCAAGACCCCAACTCCGACAAGTTCCTCCAACAAAACCTTAACCAAGGTTTCTGGCAAATGAGTGGAATGAGACAGACAACGCTGGCTCATAGGTCTGTTACCCAAAGCGAATCCCTTGGCTATATGACAAACCAACAATATAGATAATGTATCACGGAACCTGCGGCTCATGCCTCTGGTAGAACGTTCAAATGCATACTCCTTTACCATCTGATTAGCATAGCTCAACTGGCATCCGATCAGACATATATACCATGTAAATTGCAGAAAAATCAGCAACAAAGGAATAGCTGCAAAAGAACCATAAATGGCATTATATGCAGACAACTTTATCTGATAATGTATGTAGAAAAACTGTAGTCCCTGAAACAAGAGACCTGCAATCACGCCTGGTCCTATACATGCGCTCCATCTGACATGCGTATTGGGCATTAGTTTGTATAGAAGTATAAATACTATACAGCTTATAAATGACGGCAAAAGAACTATCAAGATATGCAAAGCCCACCCTGCAGAAAAATACACATCCATCCAGGACTCCAGTATTTGCATTACAACATGAAGACCGTTTGTTATAATCATCAGAATGGGAAGTAGCAGGAATACAGATATATAATCCACTATCTGCCTATAAATATTCCTGCTTGTTGTCACCTGCCATATTGCATTGAAAGCAGTCTCTATGTTCATGGTAAGATTTACCAAAGTATAGAACAGCAGCAATATACCTACTCCCAAAAACACTCCGCTTTTGGTATGCTGAAGATAACTCTCCACAAAGTTAAGTACCGTGGCAGTGATTTCAGGGCTGAACGGTTCCAATGCTGTGCGAAGACGGGACTCTATTAAACTGTCAAAACCAAATCCACGTGCAATGGCAAAAATAATTGCCAATACAGGAACTACGGCCAATGTGGTATTATATGTAAGAGCCGAGGCATAGGAACCAAGATTATTGTTGATAAAATGATCTACGGTTATATATATTCGTCTGAACAACAATAAAGCCCAACGCTTGAAGCATTTGCAATTTCTTTCGTCCAGAGCCCACCACGACTCCATTCTTTCCATTATTGTCATAAGGAGCAGTCGGATTTTCTTCTGTTATACACAATAAAGGAACAGTGGTCCTATAAGCCGGGTTCTGTGCACGGGAACAGTATGCATAAAGCACTTATCCCCGCCGCTTGTCATTTATCCACTACCGGTGTCACCACCGGTCTCTATCGTTCTACCCTCCAGCTCGGACGGACAATCCTTTCATCTTCAAGCCATATATGTCATGAAGACATCGCCGGTATACGCGAACTTTCAACATCCGGAGTACACAGCACGCATGTTGCCATACGCCTGGTGGGCTCTTGCCCCACCTTCTCACCCTTACCTGTATTGATAATACTGGCGGTTATTTTCTTCTGCACTGACCAGCCATCACTGACTCCTACCCGTTAGGTAGCGGATCGTCCTGTGTTGCCCGGACTTTCCTCTCGTTCCTCCCATAAAAGAGAGCAACCAGCGACAAGCCGGACCACTGTTTCTTTGTGTGCAAATTTACGAATATTCCTTAAAATAGCAAAATCACCATCACTAAAAGGTTAAAATAAGACAAGGAAAAGTACAACGGATACCTTTTCTCATTATTTTTGCAAACGGAATAACGACAAACCTCAAAAGGAATATCCAACAATAAACATACAATAATATGAAAAAGACACTATTCATCATCATTGGTTCAACATTGATTGCATGTTCTGGCAATGCAGAAACTTCTGGCAATAAGGATTTATCATCGCATGATGAGTCCAAGACCCACGTTACTGTCGTTCCTCAAGTAGGCTACGTTGACCTCACCTATGCTGCCGAACAAAGTGTTAATGCCGTTGTGTACATTAAGGTTACGAAAATGGGCAAGACCCACAAAGTGACCTATCGTGACCCGTTCGCAGAATTCTTCGGCGATTTCTTTGGTCACCGTGGAACCGTCCCCCAGCAAAGAGAATACAAGGAACCCGATCAAAGAGGGGCCGGTTCGGGTGTCATTATCTCCGACGACGGATATATTGTAACCAACAATCATGTCGTAGCTGGAGCAGATGAGATTCTCGTGAAACTTAATGACAACCGCGAATTCTCCGGCCGTATCATCGGTCTTGATGCCAGCACAGACCTTGCACTTATTAAAATAGAAGGAAAGGACCTTCCCACTCTACCTATCGGAAACAGCGACGAACTCAAGATCGGTCAGTGGGTACTGGCTGTGGGCAATCCCTTTAACCTCACCAGCACTGTCACCGCCGGTATCGTTTCCGCAAAAGCAAGAAGTCTTGGAGCCAACGGCATAGAAAGTTTCATCCAAACCGACGCCGCCATCAACCAGGGTAATTCCGGAGGCGCCTTGGTCAATGCCAAAGGAGAACTGGTTGGCATCAATGCCATGCTATATTCACAGACGGGCAGTTACAGCGGTTATGGTTTTGCCATCCCCACTACAATAATGAACAAGGTGGTTGCCGACCTCAAAGCCTACGGAACGGTTCAGCGTGCAGTACTGGGCGTAACCGGCACCGATGTAACAAACCATATAGACATGGAGAAGGCCAAAGGGAACACACCGGATCTTGGCACTCTCACCGGAATATGGGTAAATGAGGCCGTTGAAGGTTCTGCAGCAGCAGAAGCAGGTCTCCAGAAGGGCGACATCATCATAAGCTTTGACGGCAAGGAGGTACATAAAATGTCTGAATTGCAGGAAGCAATTACCCAGCACCGCCCAGGCGACAAGGTTAAGATAACATGGTTGCGAGACAAGAAAACACACACCGAAACCGTAACTATGAAAAATTCACAGGGTTCTACCCAATTGTTGGAGGAGGTAGATATTGACGACCTCGGTGTTTCACTTGCCCCCTTGTCGCAGGAAGAGAAATCACGTCTGAGCATCCCATACGGACTGGTTGTCAAAGCCATACGCAATGGGAAAATGCAGAAGGCAGGCGTTGCCAAAGGCACAATCATCCTGGCAGTCAACGAAACCAGAATGGAGACACCCGAGAACTGGGAACAAGCCATAAAGACGGCTAATCAGAGTTCTGATCGCACTCTATGGATAAAGGCCATTGCTCCAAGCGGACGTAAGCAGAGTTTTGTGATAGATTTGAACGAAAAATAGTAACCCAATCCCATAGCCCCCATTCGGCCGACCGAATGGGGGCTAAAATATTCAGGAAAACGTCTTGTTGGTGACAAGGGACGATGTTGTCACGATGATGTTGCTGTGTCGCCGTGTTCGTTGCCATGTATTGCACTGGACATGCAGGTTTGTCGCTACTTGTCGTGAACTTTTGTTGTACGTTCAACAAGGCTTTGTTGCTATACCAACAAACTTCTGTTGATAGTACAACAAAAATGTGCTCTCCATTTGTATGCGAGTGGAGTGATGTCCACTTAGGATCAAATCCCCAATAGGAGGATTGTAGTAGTCCTAATCCGAGGACTTACTTGTTGCTAAGGTCAGCATATACGAACATTATTGTGAGCAGCATCTTATTTTTCATACATATATAATATTTTATCCACTTTATTTTGTATCTTTGCAAAAATTAAAAAATGATACAACGATGAGTCGAGCAAAAGTTATCGGTATAATTCTTGTCGCAATATTTTCGCTTTTTGCGAGCGATATCTGCGCTAAACCTAAAAAGACTAAAGTATACGTATTTGGAATCAGCACCAACTTCACTGACTCCATTACATATATTACTGATATACAAACATTAGAAACAGCCTACATTGAAACCAAAACCGGTTTCCTGTACGACAGAAGCATATATGCCCAGCAATTGCAAATATGGGTGGAGCAGGTGAAACTCCAGCCATATACTACATGTGCGATATTTTTCAACGAAAGCAAAAGCAAACTTGAAAAGAAATATAAGAAGATACGAGACAAATACTACAAGGACCAGTCTACCATAGTTCAGCAACTGGAACCAGAAGAATTCAAGTTTAAACAATTAGAATGGAGCGAACATGAAAGACTATAAGATAGCCGGACACAGAGTATCCATCAACTTTGAAGATCCTACAACCAACGAAAACCTTTTACCCAGTTTTGCTCCATTTATCTGTGATGACGAAGAAACGCCTCTAATCCATGTAAATGTAGTCAATGACTATCCATGGGATCAAGATGCCAAAGAAATTGGACTCTTTGATGTTGGTGGCAGTAACCATGGAGTATATAGAAACAGAGATGGGGGGTACCGTTTTGATGTATTAAATCCTGAAGGACACCTATGCAGTCGCATGCAATCCAATCCCGACTTCAGCAAGTGCTACATCAAGGTCTACGAAGGCACACCATCACAACGCAACTATGGTCTAAATAACTGCATGATGATGGCATTTGCTTTTGCCACCGCCACCATGGACACGGTTTTGATACACTCCAGTGTAATCCGCTGCGACGGAAAGGGTTACCTCATGACTGCGCCCAGCGGCACTGGCAAAAGCACACATACCCACCTATGGTATACAACCATCCCTGGATGCGACCTTATGAACGATGACAACCCAATTGTCAGAATCATAGACAACAAACCCTTTGTCTTTGGCTCGCCCTGGAGCGGAAAAACGCCATGCTACAGAAACATACAAGCACCTATCGGAGGCATCGTGCGCATCAAGCAGCGACCCGAAAACGCCATACGCAGATTAGGTGCAGTTGAAGCATTCACCACATTGCTGCCCGCTTGCAGCAACATGAAATGGGATGCCAGAATCTACAACGGAATATGCGACAGCATAACTAAGTTCATACAGACATGCGGTATATGGGAACTGGGATGCCTGCCCAACAGCGAAGCAGCAATACTATGCCATGATACAGTCAGCCAAGAAAGCAATACTTAAAGTCCTGCATTTTCTCCTATACCCCATCCACAGGGTATATAGAAGGAAGAACGGACAGGAGGCAATAGTTCCACGCATGGAACTACCCAATCATATCCTGCTTGGCGCCGTCAGGGATACCATACGCGAAGGGCACACGGCAACCATCGTTGTGAAGGGTTGGAGCATGCGTCCGTTTCTTGAGCACCAAAGAGACAAGGTTATACTTGACACCCCTGCTGGTGCAACAACCGACGATGCCGTTCTAGCAGAAATAACTCCTGGAACATACGTTTTACATAGGATTATAGACATAAAGTCTGCCACTGGCAACCCAGATATGGATGAAATCACCCTGATGGGCGACGGCAATATCCAAGGAACAGAACAATGCCTACGCAAAGACATATGTGGCAAAGTCACACACTACGTACGTCCAAACAGGATCATCAGCGCCAGCGACCCCAAGCTTATAAAGGACATCAGACTTTGGAGACGATTCCTCCCCATCAGAAGATACCTGCTAATAATATATAAAGCAATAATATAATCTACATAGAAATGAAAATAAAAGAAGGTTTTGAACTCCGCGAAGTATGCGGAGAGTACATTGTGGTTGCCCATGGCGACAAGAATATTGACTTTTCAAAAGTCATTAACCTTAACGAATCTGCAGCCATCATGTGGAAGGCTGTTGCAGACAAGGAATTCTCCTCTGATGACCTTACCGCAATCCTGCTGGACACATACGATGTGGACAAAGATACAGCCAATGCAGATGCCTTGCGCATAATGCAGGAGTGGAAAGAAATAGGTCTTGCAGAATAAACGCACCTCAACACACTTTCTTATGGAACAGATATGGCAAGATGTAGCGGAATGGATCAATCTGCTGGCACAAACCCTGCGAATTCCCACCTCCTTCCTTCTCATTGAGTTCATAGGCACATTCGCCTTTGCATTGTCCGGCATTCGTCTGGCCAGTGCCAAGCAGTTTGACATCTTCGGCGCCTGGATTGTGGGTATGGCAACAGCCATCGGAGGCGGAACCTTCCGCGATGTCATGTTGGGTGTAAATCCCTTTTGGATGACCAACGAGATTTATTTCATCTGGTGCGCATTGGCAGTTTTCTTCGTACACATCTTTGCAAAATACCTTGTAAAGCAGAAGAACACATGGTTCATTTTCGACACCGTCGGTCTGGCTCTATTCAATGTTGTAGGCATAGAGAAGACCTTGCAGATGGGCTTTCCCATGTGGACGGCCATCACCATGGGTTCCGTTACCGGAGCTGCAGGCGGTGTTATCCGTGACGTGCTCATCAACGAAGTACCGCTCATATTCCGCAAGGAAATATATGCCCTTGCTTGTGTGGCAGGCGGTATTGTCTATTCTGCATTGCACGTTCTGGATTTCAATCCCAACATCAGCGCCCTTTTCTCCAGCATTGTCGTTATAGCCGTCCGCTGCTTTGCAGTAAAGTTCCATTGGCATCTGCCAATAGTCAAAGGAGAATGATACTATTGACATGAGACTCACATTGCTCGTCATAATTACCCTTATGCTGACCACTGTAGCACATGGCCGGCATAGGGTCTTTGACGAGAGTGTACGCACACTTCAGGTTACCCTCAACGACAACCCTCTTCTCCCTCCCGTGCTCCAATTGGGCAAAACATCCTATCTTAGGATCTCCTGGGACGAGATGTCGCATGAATACCATCGTTATATCTATCGCATACAGCATTGTAATCGCGATTGGGAACCAACCGAGGGACTGTTTGAAAGCGACTACCTTCAAGGGACAAACGACTTGCCGGTAGAGGACTACGAAACAAGTTTCAACACCTCTCAAAACTACACACACTATTCCGTGACCTTTCCCAACAAGGATGCCAATGTACTACTTAGCGGGAACTACAAACTATTGGTCTTTAACGAGGACGATATGGACGATGGTCCCTCTATTGAAGTCTGTTTCCAAGTCGTTGAAGACGAGATGCCTGTATCCATGCAGGTCTCATCCAATACCGACATCGATTTTAATGCCAGGCACCAGCAAGTGGCATTGAGTCTCAACTACGGCACGTGCAGAGTAACCGACCCCTATAACCAGATCCACGCAGTTGTAACGCAAAACAGGCGTCCATCCCATACCGTTGCCGGAACACGCCCTGACATTAACAAAGCAAACGGGTTGGAGTGGAAGCACTGCGACGAACTTATCTTTCCTGCCGGCAACGAATATCACAAGTTCGAGATACTTGATGTCAACCTCTCTGGCATGAACGTAGACCGCATGCGCTGGTTCGAACCATTTTACCATGCTATTTTGTGGGAAGACAAGGTTCCTCACAGTTACCTGACAGAAAAGGATCATAACGGTATCTTCTATCCCAGAACAGACGACCAGGAGGCTAACGACACCCAGTCGGAATACGTCATCGTGCACTTCAGTCTACAATCCCCACGCCTTTCCAAGAAGGTTTACGTAAACGGAGAATGGTCCAACGGAGAATTTGCAGAAGACTGCCAGATGCACTACAACGAAGAATATCGTCTATATGAAGCCTCCATCCTGATGAAACAAGGATATTACGACTACCAGTACATTACTGACGATGGTGCAACAGCAGACACCATGGGCGATTTCTGGCAGACAGAAAACGAATACCAGGCGTTTATCTACTACAAGGAATCGGGAAGCAGATATGACAGAATTGTCGGATACACACGTGTGAACACACGTTTCTGATTCCCATTTTCACGCCCCACACAGCAAAGATCTACCGATGAAGAATAAAGAGTACACATCCACCCATCACATACTTAAATATATTGGAATATTCGGAAGCGTAGAAGCTTTGAAGATTCTGGCCAACTTGTCAAGAGGCAAGATCACAGCATTCTTCCTCGGACCGTTAGGTGCCGGCCTCATAGCCATATACCAGAACATTCTGGATGTTATAAACTCATGTACCAACATCGGTCTTGAAACAGCCAGTATCCAGCAACTAAGCGAGATAGACAGCCGTACCAACCAGCATGAGGTTGCCGCAATGGCATGTGTAATACGCACCTGGTCCATGACAGTGGCTTTTCTTGCCCTTACCATTTGCATTTTGGCATCAACAACATTCTCAAACCTGTTTTTCAATGATTCTGCCACACACTTCAACGTTCTACTGCTTGCTCCGGCAACATTCCTCACTCCCATAGCAGCCGGAGAATGCGCCATACTGAAAGGCATGCACAAACTGAAGCGCGTGGCCACTGTGGAGCTCATCTGTGCCATAGGTGCAGTAGTCAGTACGCTTGCCATATATTCCATCCTTGGCATCAACGGCATATTACTTACAATAAATGTCTGCATAGCTATCAGTGCCATTGTGCACCTTTATTTCTGCACTCAAATCATGCCATATCATGTGGATTTCCTTTCTGCCGAAACATGGAGAAAAGGTATGCCATTGCTGAAGTTTGGCATACCATATGCAGCTACCGCAATTATGGCAGCCGTCACCACTACTACACTGTATCATATAATACAGACAACAGACGAAGTGGGTTTATACAAAAATGGCTATGCACTGATAATGTATTATGTGGGTGTTATATTCAGTTCGTATTCCATAGATTATTTTCCACGCCTTACCAGTGCATGCCATGACACAGAACTCAAGACACGGACCGTAAACAAGCAGATTCATGTCAGCTTCACGATCACCACTCCTTTGGTCATGCTGTTCATCCTGGCATTACCAATCACAATACCGCTTCTATATACCAAGGAATTCATGCCCATGGCTGGTATCTGTGTAATGGCAGGATTGTTCCAGTTGCATCGCGCAGTGGCACTGCCATTGGAATATGTCTCTCTGGCACATGGACATTCCTGGTTGTTCCTCATTCTGGAAAGCACCTATAATCTTCTGGTCATGGGCACTGCATACCTTATGTATGGTCTATGGGGATTACCAGGTATGGGTATGGCGCTTTCTACTGTAGCTGTTGTAAATACTGTTATTTTGGGCATAGTAAACAACTATTTCTACCATATTCGCATCTCACGCAACAATTGGATGACGATAATAGTCGGCTCATGCCTCGTTGTAACCATCATGATTCTATGCTGTACAGACAACATGAGCCTACAATTTGGAGCAGGAATCCCTATAACATTACTGACTGCCGCATATAGTTATATGACGCTGAAAAGAGGATTGAAAGAAGAGGAACTGTAACTGTCCGACAACCGATACATACAGACAAATTCACCAGCAACAATAATGACGGGCCTAAAACGAAGGCTCGTCATTATTGTATAGTGTTCTGTAAAGTTTTTCGTATTCCTTGGCAACCCTTTCCACACTATGATGTTTGCGGACATACTCTACGCTCTGCCGTTTCAACTCGGAGATGCGTTCTGGATGCAAAACCAAGTTTTCCAATTCCTTGTACACACTTTCCTCGTTGGGCAACACGTTCACGATCGGTCGCAAGTCCAATTCTTCAAGTAACTCATAATGTTCTGGCTCGCCACCGCCAACACATATTATACCCTTACTCATTGCCAACAGGGCATTCATGGCAGGAGTATAGCTGTAAAGTTGGTCTAGTATGGCATCACTTCCGTCCATCATACTCTGATACATGGCAAAGGGGACACCTTCTGCCACGAGTAGTTCCACCCTGTCGGGATATGTTTGTTGCAAGCGCCTGGCAGCACTCAGCATTATGTCCGTTCCCTTGTATTGCGAACGTCCCTTGCTTATACCTATGAAAATCCTTATACGTTCTCCCCGTGAATGAGATGGTTTGTTCTCGGGCACAGGAAACGGAATGAAACTTGTCTTGTTTCTCAGCGCACCTGACTCAGCCAACGTGTATGTTATCCAGTATTCATACAAGCCCGCCACTATGGCATCAGCTTTTTCAGCCACGTATCTGCAAAGTCTTTCCGCTTCTGTCCCTATCCAAATATCGACATCTGCCTGTGCCACTTTGTCCGTGCGTATCTTATCACCGATATTAAAGTCGCTATAACGCATCGGACGCAGATCCCTGTTCACCTTTACCCAATAATAGTCCATACCAAAGGCACCAAGTACAACCACCTTGTTATGCCGGCGAAGATAGTCGAAGATAAAGCGGTGAGGCCATGGACTCAATTCCAGGAAGACTGGGTTTATCAACTGCACGATATCGAACCCACGCATCTTGGGCAGAGCACGAAGCAGTCTCCACACAAAGGAAATATGCCCCTTCAGTGTCAAGGTATGTGCCAAGTCTATATCTCTCGGATAAGCCTTCCAACTGTCACCGCCACTTACCACAGTCACCTCATGACCAAGGCTTCGCAGTCCTTGCGCCAAAGTCCAATGGACATTACTGTATTCACCTATCAACAAGATCTTCATCTCTTCACAAACAGTTCTTTCCAACGACAAATTACATTCTCTTTAGAGAACATTGCAGAACTTTCCTGTGCCTTTACACTCATATTCTTCCTCAGCAAATCATTCCCAATAAGTAGGGACACAGCATCTACAAAGGCATCATCATCATTCTGGGGTACAAGAAATCCATTCTCACCGTCGTTGATTATATCGGCAGGTCCATAGGGGCAGTCTGTACTTACTACCGGAAGACCGTTTTGCATGGCCTCTATCAGCACCATAGGCAGTCCCTCTGTTTGCGAACACAGTAGCAACATTGCACTTTGGGCGTACATCTTGGAAATGTCTGAGACATGACCATGCACTCGCACACTGTCTTCTATGGAAAGGCGTTCTATCTCAACACGGACATCCTTGTCCATCTCACCTTCTCCGCAAATATCCAACTGCCAACCGGGATGTCTGCCAACAATCTCTTTCCAAAGGCGCAGAAGTCGTAACGGGTCTTTCTCTTGGCACAATCGCCCTACGAACAGGCACCTATTCACTCTCTCACAGAAAGGAACGGGACATGTCGTTACAAAATTAGGAATCACCTCAACTCTCTTGGCCTTGGAATAGTTCTTTGCATCTCCATTTGTCAGACACACCACCACGTCTGCTCTGTGTTCCATCAATGGATAAAGCCATCTGTGATTGCTGTAGTTCCTTGCAGTATGAGCCTCAAACACCGTATACCCTTTCCAAGAGGAGAAGGCTGTAAACATAGCACCCATGGCACGAAAATGAATTACCACATCCGGTGCTATCGCGTGTACCTTATTATTATATCTATAAAGGACCTTGGGCACTGATGCCAACCACCCCAAACTATATCGGGGACGCTTAACACCAAGACAGACCTGCTCCACCCTTCTATCCAAGGGGAAAGCAGGTCTATTTTCATCCTGCCATATAGTCATAAGAACAACGTCAAAACCATCTTCGGCAGCCATGGCATTCATCTTATCTATCAGAATGCGCTCCAAGCCACCGACTGTGGATATATGCTCTATGACGTACAGCAGTTTCATCTAATCTCCGTTATCCCTGATGAATCGTCAACTGCGGGTAAGGGAAGTTTATACCCTGACGGTTGAATTCGTTGTAAATGGTCTCATTGGTCTCGAAGAACACATTCCAGTAGTTCTCGCTCTTAACCCAAACACGTACTGTTATATTCACACTGCTGTCAGCCAGAGCGCCAAGTACAATCACAGGGGTTGGTTCCTGAAGTACCCTTTCATCCCTATCCAGGATTTCCCTCAAGGCCTTACGCACCTTATCAATATCCTCTCCATACTCTACAGCTACAGTGAAATCCACGCGACGCAAGGGTTCCTTACTGTAGTTGGTTATATTACCGCTGGACAGTGCACCATTGGGGAGATGGATTTTCTTGTTATCGGGAGTGGTCAGGATGGTGTGGAATATCTGTATCTCACCTACTGTACCTCCTGTTCCCTGTGCCTCTATATAGTCTCCCACCCTGAAAGGGCGGAACAGCAATATCACGATACCACCAGCCAGATTCTGCAGATTGCCGGACAGTGCCATACCAACTGCCACACCGCCGGAAGCCAACAAAGCGGCAAAACTGGTGGTATTAACGCCCAAAGCACTAACCACGCTGATAGCTAACAGAATCATCAACAACATGTTAGCCAAACTCTTGGCAAAACTCTGGATGGCAGGATCTACATTCCTGCGCTCCATCATACCAGATAGCATGCGGTTTACCAAAGAAATCAAGGTCTTACCAACAAAGTAGGTTACTACAGCAATAATAATGCTCTTTCCTGCCTCTATACCTAAATCTATGCCCTTCTCTATGAGAGTCTGCATAGACTCGCTATTGAATACTTCCTTCATCGTTCTATTTTCCCGTTAAAGCATTGCTGGGGGCACGTATGCTTCCCTTAAGCTGTTCATTTTTGCAGACACCTCTTCGCCACTTAGCAAAGAGGTGTCATGCATTAAATCACAATATGATTGTCTTTAACATTCTTACAGAGACCAGTCTTCCTGACTCTTGCGAATGTAGGACTTGTAGCGGCGCTGTGCAGCCTCCTTACAAGCATCGAACAGTTCCTGAGCCTCCTGAGGAGCAGCCTTCTTCAGTGAGAGGAAACGAACCTCACCCTCGAGGAAGTCCTGGAACTTATCCCAAGCGGGTTCCTTGCTATCCAACTGGAAGGGGTTCTTGCCTTCTTCGCCCAAAGCTGGGTTGTAGCGCCACAAGTGCCAATAACCGCACTCTACCGCCTTGGCCTCCTCGGCCTGACTCTTGCCCATACCGCCCTTGGCCTTCAGACCATGGTTGATACATGGAGCATAAGCGATTACCAATGAAGGACCGTTCCAAGCCTCAGCCTCGCGGATGGCCTTCAAGCACTGAGCCTGGTCGGCACCCATAGCCACCTGAGCCACGTATACGTTGCCGTATGTTGCCTGCATCAAGCCCAAATCCTTCTTACCCACACGCTTACCGTTAGCGGCAAACTGAGCAATGGCACCGATAGGAGTAGCCTTGGAAGCCTGTCCACCCGTATTTGAATATACCTCGGTATCGAGTACGAAGATGTTCACATCCTCGCCAGAACCGATAACATGGTCCAGACCACCATAACCGATATCGTATGAAGCACCGTCACCACCGATAATCCACTGGCTACGCTTAACGAGATAATGCTCCAACTCCTTCAACTGAGCGCACAACTCGCAACCAGCCTCTGCACCAGCGGCAATAATTGGCTTCAGAGCGGCGGCGGCTGCCTTAGAGCCATCAGCATCGTTCTGAGCGTCAATCCATTGCTGTGCTGCGGCCTTGAACTCAGCAGGAGCCTTGTCACCTGCAATAGCCTCGTTGAGCAATTCGTTGATGCGAGCCTTCATCTTCTTGCTTGCCAATACCATACCCAGGCCGAACTCACAGAAGTCCTCGAACAATGAGTTTGCCCATGCAGGACCATTGCCTTCAGCGTTCTTTGTGTAAGGAGTAGAAGGTATAGAGCCAGAGTAGATAGAAGAGCAACCTGTAGCGTTAGCCACCATCTGACGGTCGCCGAACAACTGGCTGATGAGCTTCACGTATGGAGTCTCGCCACAACCAGCACAAGCACCGCTGAACTCAAACAAGGGTTGTGCAAACTGGCTGTTCTTGGGACTCTGCTTGATGTCCACCAGATGCTGCTTGCTTGTCACCTTCTGCATGAAGTACTTCCAGTCAGTTGCATTCTTCTGTGCCTCCTCTGAAGAGTCGTCATATGCCTTCATGGTCAAGGCCACACCCTTCTTGGGATTACCTGGACATACATCGGCACAATTGCCGCAACCCAGACAATCCTTATCGTCAACAGCGATAACGAAGTGCATACCCTTCATCGTAGCAGGAGCCTTCATCTCGATGCTCTCACCCTCGTAACCTGCCAACTCCTCGTCGGTCATAACGATAGGACGGATAGCAGCGTGAGGACAAACGAATGCACACTTGTTACACTGGATACAGTTCTCGCTGTTCCATACGGGCACGAAACCAGCCACACCACGCTTCTCGAAAGCAGAGGTGCCCTGTTCCCATGCACCGTCCTCAATGCCCTTGTATGCACTTACGGGCAGCAGGTCGCCATTCTGTGCATTGATGGGACGTACCAGACTTGTGATGTACTCGGGTTCGTCATACTTGGGAGCCTCGTCAGCAGGCAAATTAACCCAAGCGGGATCAACGGCCAAAGTCTTGTATTCACCGCCACGGTCTAC